>CAZPZE010000922.1:0-40338 GCA_964590625.1 uncultured Solibacteraceae bacterium | reverse complement strand
CCGATGGCGGCACGCGTATTCGCCAGAGGCCAGGCCCGGATAACGCGCTCGGGGCGATCAAATTCGTCTTTCCGAACCGCTATGACGTCTATATGCACGGCACTCCGGCCACGGAGCTGTTCTCCAAAACGCGCCGCGATTTCAGCCATGGCTGCATCCGCGTGGAAGATCCGGAACGCCTGGCTCAGTGGGCTCTGGCTGGCACGCCCGGCTGGACTCCCGAACGCATCCGCGCCGCCATCGAAGACCCGGCAACCGTGCAGGTAACACTCACCCGGCGGATACCAGTGCTCATTGTCTATGGCACCGCGATCGCCGGCGAAGACGGCGTCGTCCGGTTCTTTGACGACATCTACGGCTACGATGCGCAGCTCTCCCGCACGCTCGCCGCGGGCCGTCGCGCGTGGAGATAGCGGCAAATCCACACAGTCTGCGCTGATTCACTCACCAAAGCGATTACCTGTTTCCGTCAGGCCCGTATTCCGAAAGACTTGGCGGTTCGCGCGATTGGCTGCGCCGATGCGTAACATCCACCGGAGGTTTCCATGACATCGAAAACCATGCGGGCGGCGGTCGTCCGCGCCTTCGGGCAACCGCTCGAAATTTCCGAATTGCCAATTCCAACGCCCGGTCCCAATGAGATCCTCGTGCGCACCGAGGCGTGCGGCGTCTGCCACACCGATTGCCATGCCGTGCATGGCGATTGGCCGATCAAGCCCACGCTGCCCTTTGTTCCCGGACATGAAGGGGTCGGCGCCGTAATCGCCGCCGGCCCGGGTGTGAAGTCTTTCCAGGCGGGCGATCGCGCCGGAATCCCCTGGCTCTACAGCGCCTGCGGCGAATGTGAATGGTGCGTTACAGGGCGAGAATCCCTTTGCCCCAACGCTCAGTACAGCGGATATTTCGTGAATGGCGGATTCGCTGAATACTTTCTGGCCGACGCGCGTTACGCTCCGCACATCCCCGCCAACATGAGTTCCGTCACCGCCGCGCCGCTGCTGTGCGCCGGTGTGACCACCTACAAAGGTTTGAAACAAACCGGAGCGCGTCCTGGCCAGTGGGCCGCAATCGTCGGTGTTGGCGGCCTCGGCCATCTTGCCATTCAGTACGCGAGAGCCATGGGAATGCACGTGGTCGCTGTCGACGTTCATGACGAGAAACTCGCGCTCGCGCGGCGTCTCGGCGCTGAGTTCACGGTGAACTCCGCCAGCAATGACCCTGTGCCGGAAATCCTGCGGCTGACGGGAGGCGCGCACGGCGTGCTCGTCACAGCCCCTTCGCTTCCGGCGTTCCGCCAGGGGGTGGGGATGACGCGGCGCGCCGGTACGTGCGTCCTTGTCGGCCTCCCGCCCGGAGAATTCCCGCTGCCGCTCTTCGACGTCGTCCTGAAGGGAATCACGGTTCGGGGCTCACTCGTCGGGACGAGGGCCGACATGCGCGAAGCGCTCGAGATAGCCGCGGATGCGAACATCACCGCGCATATTCAGACGCGTCCGCTCGAGAGCATTAACGATGTCTTCAATCAGCTGGAGGTAGGTGCGGTTCAGGGGCGCATTGTTCTGGATCTCGCATCCGCGCAGCACACTCTGGCGCTGGCGGAGACGGAGGAACGGACTCTCTCTACGGTCTGAGGGCCGCGGCATCCTCTCAGCGCCACGGCATCCAAAGAAAAAGGGGCTCGGCCGGACATTCCGGCGAGCCCCTTTTCCTCCCTCCTCCGGGACCGGGCTTTGGCTCCTACGCGGCTTTGATCGCCACGGGTTTCGGCTTCGACTCCGTCGCCTTCGGCGCCGTAATGCGCAGCACACCCTTTTCGAGCGTTGCCGTCGCACTGTCGGTATTCAGCGGCGTCGGAGCCGGAATCCGGCGATAAAGGTCGCTTGAAGTGAATTCACTCCAGAGCACGTTCTTTTTCTCCGACTTCTTCTCCTGAGTGCTGGCGGCATGGATGATGATCTCCTCCGGTGTCGCTGTCACTTCCACATCCTTCGGCTCAAAGCCCGGAAGAGCCATCTGCAGCTCATAGGCATCGCCTTTGTCGGCGAGTTCGGCCGCCGGCGAACCGAAGACTTCCCGCTCTGCGGTCAGCCAGTCCTCGAGCTCATGGCCGAACTTGCGTCCGCCACTCTCGAACAGCTGGAACGCACGCTGCTGGATGTCATTGAAGCGCTTTTCAAATTCCTCAAAAAAAGGAAGCCTGGTTTTTTGGACGTCTTTCACCTTCTGAATTTCTACGTTTGGCATTGATAACCTCCCTGGTTGGTTGCCGCTCTCCGCCATGCACTCCGTTCACCAGCATCAGACACGTTCTAAGTACTCTGAAACGGCCCATGGCCCGCGGGCGGGCTGGGTGACATCGCGCAGCGCCGGGGGCCGCCTTGATAGAAATCACCCAGCGCAAAAACCTAACTTCTGGCAGGAGAAAGATAAGGGATGCGCAAGCGCCGGAATGCGGGGTGCACTTCTCTCTGGCGAGGAAGTTCCAATGAAATTTCTGGTGCTCGCTATCGATTTCGACGGGACCATTGCGACGAATGACGTCCTGAATCCCGACGTTCGTATCGCCATCGGCGAGCTGCGGCGCCGGGGCATTGTTGTCATTCTGGTTACAGGCCGCATTCTGGAGGACCTGCGCCGCGTCATCGGCGATCTCCATTTCCTCGATGCCGTAGTCGCCGAAAACGGAGCCGCCATTGAATTTCCGGACACCGGCTACTCCCTGACGCTTGCCCCGCCGCCTTCCGAGGTTCTGCTGGCGGAGCTCCGCGCCGCGGGCATTGAACACGCCTGGGGACGCGCCGTGATCGAAGCGTCCGCAATCGAAGGACCCCGAATCCTCGGCCTGCTCCAGAGGCTCGAACTTCCCCTCACGCTCATGTTCAATCGCGGCCGCGTCATGGTGCTGCCGCAGGCAGTCACCAAAGCCACCGGCCTTGAGCAGGCGCTGACCATCCTGCGGCTTTCTCCGCACAATGCCCTCGGAATCGGTGACGCCGAGAACGATCACGAGCTGCTGCGTCTCTGTGAGGTCGGTGTGGCCGTCAGCTGGGGCAGCGAGGTGCTGCAGCGTGCCGCCGACCATGTTCTGCAGGGCGACGGCCCCAGCGCAGTCGCCAGATACCTGACCGAAATCGCCGGTCACGGCTTCCTTCCGATCCCGAACGCGGCGCGCCGCCGCCTGCTGCTCGGCCATACGGATGCCGGCGACCAGTTCGCTCTCGCCGTTCGGGGACGAAATGTCCTCGTGGCCGGCGAGCCGAAATCCGGAAAGTCCTGGGTGACGGGGTTACTTTGCGAACAGTTGATTCTTTACGGCTACTCGGTGTGCGTTCTCGACCCCGAAGGGGACTACACGTCGCTCGAAGTCCTTCCAGGCGTCACCGTGATGGGGGGCAGAGATCCGCTGCCGCGTCCGCGGGATCTGGTGCGCGCGCTGCGGCACTCCGATGTCAGCGTTGTGATCGATCTCTCCCACACGGAGTATCCGCAGAAGCTCGAATACGTTCGCAGCGTTCTGCCGGCTCTTGCCATGCTGCGCCGCCGTACAGGCCTTCCGCATCGCATCGTTCTCGATGAAGCCCACTACTTCCTGCAGGACGCCGAATCGCGCGGCCTGCTCGATCTCGAGCTCAGCGGTTACACGTTTGTCACGTATCGCGCGTCCGCTCTCTGTCCGGAGTCGCTGAAAGCCAGTCAGGTGGTTCTCGCAACGCGTGAATCGGATCCCGCGGAAGTCCAGACCCTCAGGTCTCTCTGTCCCACCACGGCTCGAACGGAAGCCGAGTGGGTCAATCTGTTCCGTGACCTCGTGATCGGCGAGGCGGCCGCGCTCCCCGTCACTGAAGAGGCGCGGGGCGGCATCCGGCGAATTCATCTCGCCCCGCGGCTGACCCCGCACGTCCGTCATCTCGCGAAGTACGTGGATATCCCCATCGAAGACAGCCGCGCTTTCATCTTCTGGAATGAATCCGGCCAGACCGGCCAGCGCGCTCGCACCCTCGGTGAGATGGCGGAGATTCTGGATCACGAGCCCGCCCGGCATTTCGACGGGCACCTCCGCCGCAACGATTTCTCGCACTGGATCGTCGGCGTGTTCGGCGATTATCAGTTGGGCGCGGAGGTCGGCCGCATCGAAGACCGTTATCGCGAGACGTTGTCCCGCGACGCCCTCGAATCGATCGTGCGCGAGATCCAGGCGCGTTACGATCTGACTCCTTTCAGCGCAAAAGCCGGAACGGCCAGACCAGTTGCGTGAAATCCCGCAGGTTGCGCGCAGCCCCGCTGGGCGCGTCTCAGATCGTCAGCGCGTCCTTCTGAAAATAAGCAACATATCGCTTCGCTCGCGCGGCCCGGAGCTTGCCCTCTCACGGGCATGATCCCGTTCCGACGAATCCTTTTCCCCACCGATTACTCACCCGCCTGCGAGTCGATCCTTCCCTGGGTGAAGGAAATGACCGCGCGCCTGTCGTGCGAGCTCAGCCTCGTCCACGCCTGGGATGAAAAGGCGGCGCACTCCACGTTCACAGACGTCGATGAGCTTCGGGTCTTCGAAAACCATCGGCTGCGCGCGTGGGCATCGAAAGTTCTCCCGGTACAGCACGTGGAATGCTGCGCGGCGCCCGGTGAACCAGGATCGGTGATCACGAGGACAATCGTGCAGCAGGGCTCGGACCTTGTGATGCTTCCAACCCACGGCTGGGGCCCGCTCCGCCGCCTGCTCCTTGGATCGGTCACGGCGAAAGTCCTGCACGATTCCAGCGCGGCCGTCTGGACTGCCGGTCCGGACGCTATCCGCAAGGCCCCGCCCTATAAATCCATTCTTTGCGCGCTCGATGAAACCGCCGAAGCCGAGGGCGTTCTCCGCGCAGCCTCCTGGCTGGCCGAAGAATACGACGCGAGTCTCGCAATTGTCCATGTCGTCGCGCTCCCGCCCGCATCCATGGAATTCGATTACGCGGTGTATGAGCGAGAGATTGTCGCTTCCGAGAACGCCCGCATGCGCGAGCTGAAAGGCAAGCTCGGAATCGATGCGCCTCACCGCGTCGCGGGCGGAATGATCGCCAGCACGATTCGCGAGGAAGCCACCAGCCGCAATGCGGATCTTGTCGTGACCGGGCGGGGCCTCGCGCAGGAGAACCTCGCGCGAATCTGGTCGTCGCTTTACGAAATCGTCCGCGAAGCTCCCTGCGCCGTTCTCAGCATCTGAACTCAAATGAGCCACACTCCGCTGGATTGTTTTTTCCGCCCGCGCAACGTGGCGCTGGTCGGAGCTACCGAAAAGCCTGGCGCCGTCGGCCGCTCGATTCTGGACAACCTGACCCAGACATCCTTCGGTGGGCCCGTTTATCCCGTCAATCCGAAGCATGAGACGCTTCGCGGCTTGCGGTGCTATCCATCCGTCAGCGCCATCGGCACAGGCGTGGAGATGGCGGTAATCGCCACGCCCGCCGAAACCGTTCCGGCAGTGATTGCGGATTGCGCATCCGCCGGTGTGAAGGCGGCCATCGTGATATCCGCCGGCTTCCGCGAGACCGGCCCTGCGGGATGCGCGCTCGAAGACCGCATCATCCGTGAAGCGCGCGCCGGCGGTATGCGCATCATCGGCCCGAACTGCCTCGGTCTCATGAGTCCGCATCACGGACTCAACGCGACCTTCGCCAACTCTATGGCACGGCCCGGAAATCTCGCGTTCATCAGCCAGAGCGGCGCTCTCTGCACCGCGATTCTGGACTGGAGCCATCGCGAACATATGGGCTTCAGCGCTTTCGTCTCCGTCGGTTCGATGGCCGATGTCGGCTGGGGCGATCTCATCCGCTATCTCGAAGACGATCCAAAAACCCGCAGCATTGCGATCTATATGGAATCGGTCGGCGACGCGCGGTCTTTCATGTCCGCCGCCCGCGAAGTCGCATTATCGAAGCCGATCATTGTACTGAAACCCGGACGCAGTGAAGCCGCTGCGAAGGCCGCGGCCTCGCACACCGGTGCCCTGACTGGCAGCGATGACGTGCTGGATGCCGCGTTCCGCCGATGCGGTGTGGTGCGCGTCGATACCATCGCCGAGCTCTTCAATCTTTCCGAAGCGCTCGACAAACAGCCTCGTCCGAAAGGCCCCCGCCTCGCCATCGTCACGAATGCGGGAGGCCCCGCCGTCCTCGCGGCCGATGCCCTGCTCGCCGGCGGCGGTCAGCTGGCCGAACTCTCTCCTGCCGCCCTCGCGCGCCTCAACGAAATTCTTCCGCCCCACTGGAGTCACGCCAATCCCGTCGATATTCTCGGCGATGCCACGCCGGAGCGCTTCTGCAAGGTCCTCGATATCGTCGCCCGCGACGCCGGCACGGATGGCATTCTGGTGGCGCTGGCCCCTACGGGTCCTACAAATCCGGTGACCGTTGCTGAAGTCCTCGCGCCCACGCTTCGCGCCATCGGCAAGCCGGTCTTCGCGAGCTGGATGGGCGGCGAACAGGCGATGCGCGGCGAAGCTATCCTCAACGAAGCCAGGATTCCGACTTACAGCTATCCGGATTCCGCCGCGCGCATCTTCGATCTCACGTGGAATTACAGCGTGGGAATCGAATCGCTCTACCAGACGCCGGAGAAGCCCGCGCCCGCATCGAGTGAGAGCGCCCGCGCCGGAACCGCATCGCAGCTCGGCAGGATTCGTGCGTCCGGCCGGCTTCTGCTCACCGAAGCCGAATCCAAACAGTTGCTCGAAGCGTGGGGAATTCCCTGCGTCCGCACCGCGATCGCGCGCACCGAAGCGGAAGCCGCCGCCATCGCGGAACAGATGACGTTCCCCGTCGCCGTCAAACTGCATTCCGAAACCGTTACTCACAAGACGGACGTCGGCGGCGTTCAGCTCAACATCGGCAGCCGCGATGAAGTGATCCGGGCATTTCAGACCATCCGCCAGTCCGTTACCGAAAAAGCCGGCGCGCAGCACTTCCAGGGAGTCACCGTCCAGCAGATGGCGCCCCGCGACGGCTACGAACTGATCCTCGGCGCCAGCATGGATCCGCAGTTCGGCCCCATCATTCTGTTCGGCAGCGGCGGACAGCTCGTCGAAGTCTACCGGGATCGCGCGATCGGGCTGCCGCCTCTCAACACCACACTCGCCGCTTCGCTCATGCGGCGCACGAAAATCTTCACCGCGCTGGGCGGCGTTCGCGGACGCCGCAGCGTGGATCTCGCGGCCCTCGAAAACATCCTGGTCCGCTTCAGCGATCTCGTTCTCGAAAACCCCGCCATCAAAGAAATCGATATCAATCCGCTGCTGGCATCGCCTTCCGGCATTCTGGCTCTCGATGCGCGCGTCATCCTTCATGCGGCGGACGCCGCGGCGCTTCCTCGCCCCGCGATCCGGCCCTATCCGTCGCAATACGTGAAGCCGTGGGAATTTCCCGGCGGCGGTCAAATCATCATTCGGCCCATCCGGCCGGAAGATGAGCCCGCCATCGCGCGCTTCCACACCCGGCTCTCCGAACAATCGGTCTCGCAGCGCTATCTCGGGCCCATCTCTCTCGAAACGCGCCGCTCGCACGAGCGTCTTCTCCGCGTGTGCTTTGCGGATTACGACCGTGAGATTGCTCTGGTCGCAGAGCAGCAGGGCGAAATCCTGGGCGTCGGGCGGCTCAGCCGCGCGCACTTCGAACGCGCCGCCGAACTGGGCGTGCTCATCGAAGACCGCCTGCAGCGCCGCGGACTCGGCATGGAAATAGCGCGGCGGCTGATTGGCATTGCACGCGATGAAAATCTATCGCTGATCACGGCGGATATCCGCGAGAGCAACGCTGCCATGATCGGCCTCTGCCGCAAACTGGGCTTTACGATAGAATTCGGCGGCGGCGGAATTGTCGAAGCGAAGCTGACGCTCGAACCCTTAGCCGCGGCCGTTGTGTGAATTGATCGGCATCGTGAAGCTGAACCGGCTTCCCCGGCCGGGTTCGCTATCCACCCAGATTTTCCCGCCGTGCATCTCGATGAGATGTTTTGTGATGGCCAGGCCGAGCCCGGTCACGTCACGCGCTCCCTTTGTTGCCAACTCGACCTGGTAGAAAATGTCGAATATCGCGTCTTTGTGCTCAGGAGCGATCCCAATCCCCGTATCCTGCACGGCGAGACAACAGTATCCCGCCTCCTCCGCGGTGGAGATCGATACGATCACCGCGCCTCCTCCCGGTGTGTATCTCAGCGCGTTGCTCAGGAGGTTCAGCAGGATTTCGCGAAAGCGCCGCACGTCCGCGCGCAGGACAAAATCCTCGCCGCCTTTCAGCCGCAGTTCGATCGATTTCGCGCTGGCCGCATTCCGCACGATTTCGAGAATGCCTCGCAGTTCCGCGCGTGCCCGAAACGTCTCCGGCCGCAGTTCGAGCAGTCCCGATTCGATCCTGCTCAGATCGAGAATATTGTTGATCAGTTCGAGCAGCTGTTGAGAATCACGCTGGATGTGGTCGAGGAACCGCCGCTGCTCTTCGTTGAGTGGTCCGTCAATCTCCTCCAGCAGCAATTGCGAATATCCGATGACCGTGTTGAGCGGCGTCCGCAGCCCGCGGTTCATGTTCTCGAGGAAGTGGCTTTTCAGCCGCTCTGCCTCCAGCACTTCCTGGTTCCGCCTCGAGATCTCGGCCTCTGTGTCCCTCCGTTGCCGCCCGAAGCGCATCTCGAGCGTGCGTATCTCACATTCGATCCGCCGCCGCTCCGTGAGGTCGCGTATAACCGCCATGTGCCGCCCTTCTCCACCGGATTCCACGGGGCTGAAGCGGATCTCCACCGGGAATTCCCTGCCGTCTTTGCGTATCGCTCCCAGGGTCATCGCGCGGCCCATCGGGCGCCTCAGGTTTTTCCCATGCGCCGCCCGCTGCCCGCCGCTCGATGCGGCTGGAACCAGGACCTCGATCGATCGACCCGGAAGCTCGTCGCGCGTATACCCGAACATGGCTTCCGTCGCCCGATTCATCACCAGAATCCGGCCCGTCTCATCCACCTGGACAATGGAATCCGGCGCCGCCTCGAGAATTTCCTGAAAACGCCGTGAAGCCTCCTCCTCGCTCGCCTCCTCCGCCTGGGTAATGACTTCCAGTCTGGGTCTCGCCGTCATGAGACGCACTCCCGGCTGCTGAGCTGCGTCAGCTGCGCCAAATGGCTCACTATGCTCTCCTTAATTGGTAAAATCACCCAGTCGCCCTCGCTGCCGCCAGTTGGTCCAGGTGGTGTTTCTTGATCTTGTAACGAAGCGCGTCGCGCCCGATTCGGAGCTGGCGGGCGGCTTCGGATTGATTTCCGCCGGCCGCCTGCAGCGCCTCCTGGATGATGCGCTTCTCACTCTCTTCGAGACTGCCGCCGTCCATGACGACGCTCGCACTGGGCTGCGACGCCGCGGCGCCTGCCGGCAACCGCAGGTATTCCGGCAGATCGCGGACATCGATCGTATCGGCAATCGCCATCATGCAGCCGTGCCCGATGACGTTCTCGAGCTCACGCACATTCCCGGGCCAGCCATGCCGCGCAAGCAGGATCTGCGCCCGCTGTGTCAGGCCGCGGACGTCCTTCTGGAACTGATGCGAATACTTCTCCACCATGTGGCGCGTGAGAAGCGGAATATCTTCTTTGCGTTCCGCAAGCGAAGGCGTGTGGAGCTCGACCATCGAGAGCCGGTAGTAAAGATCTTCGCGGAACTGTTTGGCGACAATGGCGGCCCGAAGATCCCGGTGCGTCGCGGCAATCACGCGCACGTCGATCCGGCGCGGTGTCAGCGAACCCACCCGCAGCACTTCCTGATTCTGCAGGACTCGGAGCAGCTTTGCCTGCGTGCCGAGCGGCATGTCGCCGATCTCGTCGAGGAAGATCGTACCCTTGTCCGCATGCTCAAAAAGCCCCATTTTGTCGCTGGTTGCGCCGGTAAACGAGCCCCGCACGTGTCCGAAGAGCTCGCTCTCGAACAGGGTTTCCACCACCGCGGAACAGTTCAGAACCACGAAGTTCCCGCGGCTCACCGGGCTCAGCCGATGCAGCGCCCGCGCTGCCAGTTCCTTACCCGTCCCGGTCTGGCCCGTAATCAGCGCCGTCCGGTAATGCGGTGCGACGCGACGAATCCGCGAAAACAGCTCCCACATCGCCGGACTTCGCCCCACCATTCCTTCGAATGTGGCGTCCTGCAACTCGCTGTCGTCAATCGAACTGACCCGCTCGCGCCGTCGCGTGTCTTCGATGAGCCTGGCGATTCGTTCGCGCAGCAGCGCAACCGAAACCGGCTTGTTCAGATAGTCCGAGGCGCCCTTGCGGATCGCTTCCACAGCTGACTCGCTGGAATAATGGGCCGTCATCAGAATCACATCGATGGAGGGATCGAATTCCACAATCCGGTCCAGTACATCGAGTCCGCTCAGCTCCGGCATCACCAGATCGGTTAATACAATCTGCGGATGCTCCCGAAAAACAGTTTCCAGCCCCTCTTTCGGATCCTGTGCAGTCAGAATCCGGATCGCTTCGGATTCGAGCGCCGATGAGAGCAGATCGAGGCTCGCCGCGTTGTCGTCAATGATGACGATCGTGATATCGGAATGATTAGCTTCCGGCATAGTGATCCTTTGCTGTGCAAGTCGCGTGCCGCACCGTAAACCCGCACCTGCCTGCGTCAAAACGCGCAGCGAATCGCGCAGCTCGCGGGACAACTCGTTGACGCGCGGGACGCTCGGAAGATTCCGAGGCGGTGCCTCAACTGCACATGACCGGGCAGGAGATTTCGAACGTGACCACGGATCTGAAGTCCCTCGAGAGCGTTCCGCTGACGAAACCCGCTCCGCCGGAAGCGATTGCCGTCGTACCCCCCAAACGGAGATTTCGCCGGATTCGGCGGCTCGTCTGGTGGATCGCGGGCTGTCTCATCGCCGCCGCAATCGTCGTGATCCTGTTGAATCGCGGCGGCCCAAAGAGTTCGTACACGTTCGCCGTCGTGGACCGCGGCACCATCGAATCGACCGTGATGACCAGCGGGAATCTCAACGCCGTCATCACCGTGCAGGTCGGCAGTCAGGTTTCCGGCAACATCATCGCGCTTCACGCGGATTTCAACACCAAGGTGAAAAAGGGTCAGCTAGTGGCGGAAATCGATCCCGCACCCTTCCAGGCCGCCGTCGATCAGGCTTCCGCGGCGCTGGCGGCAGCAAACTCGGCCGTCGCAACCGCCGAGGCGACGTTGTCGAAATCGCAGTCGGATCTCGCCGCCGCCGCCGCTCAGGTCGCGAGCCAGCAGGCGAATCTGGTCAAAGCGCAGAGCGCCGCGGACTTCGCGAAGATCGCCAATGACCGCCGCCAGATGATGGTGAGAAACGGCAGTACTTCCGTGGAAGATGCCGACACCTCGAAGGCGGCGTACGATCAGGCTCTCGCATCGGTGGATGCGGCCAAAGCTGCCGTTGCCGCGGCCGAGGCGAGCCACAAGTCCGCGCAGGATCAGGTCAGCGTGACCCGGAGACAGCTGGAACAGACAAAAGCCCTCGTTCGCCAGGATGAAGCGGTTCTGGCGCAGGCCCGGCTCAACCTCAGCCACACGAAAATTCTGGCGCCTGTCGATGGAACTGTGGAATCGCGCAACATGGATGTCGGCCAGACCGTCGCCGCCTCTTTCCAGGCGCCAACTATCTTCCTGATCGCGCAGGACCTCACCAAAATGCAGGTGGACACCAACGTTGATGAGGCGGATATCGGCCGCATCCGCGTGGGGCAGAAAGCAACCTTCACGGTGGACGCCTGGCCCAGCCGTGTCTTTCACGGCGTTGTCCAACAGATTCGCCAGGCTCCGATCAACGTGCAGAACGTGATCACGTATGACGTCGTGGTTCAGGTTTCCAATGAAGACCTCGCTCTGTTTCCGGGAATGACGGCCAATGTCACGGTCTCCGTGGCGCGAGCCGAAGGAGCTTTGCGTCTTCCGAAGGCCGCGCTGCGGTATCGTCCACCGGCGGCCGAGACGAAGCCCGGCGGTGCGCCGCGCAATGGCCGCCCGACCGTATACGTGCGCGGCGCAGACGGCAACCCGCTGCCCGTCCGCATCACCACCGGCATCTCCGACGCCAACTTCGTCGAGGTCCTCAGCGGTCTGAAAGAAGGCGACCACGTCATCACAGGAGATACTTCCGCCGCCGCGCAGAAAAAGGCCAGCACACCGGCGCCGGCTCCGGGACGCGGAGGCCGGATGGGCTTCTGAGGCTCACATGAACAAGCGCAAAATCGCCGCCAGTATTCGGATCGCCTTCCGCGCGCTCCGCATCAACCGGATGCGCTCTGCCCTCACCATTCTCGGCATCGTGATCGGCGTGGCCGCGGTGATCGCGATGGTTGCGGTCGGATCCGGCGCACAGATCCGTATTCGCGAGCAGATTGCTTCCATCGGCAGCAACGTGGTCATCGTGCTTTCCGGCAGCGTGACGAGTTCCGGGATACGTCTCGGCTCCGGGAACGCGCAGACCCTGACTATGGACGATGCGAAGGCGATCTCGCGCGAGTGCGAAGCCGTCGCGTTCGCGGCGCCCGTGGTGCGCGGCGGCGCTCAGGTTGTCTACGGAAGCAGTAATTGGGCCACTCAGATTCTCGGGTCGACTCCCGACTACCTCCCCATTCGCGACATCGGAATCAGGGAAGGCCAGTCGTTCACCACAGCCGACGTCGATAGCGCCGCCCGCGTCGCGCTCCTCGGCAAGACCGTCATGGATAATCTCTTTGGCGGCGAAGACCCGGTTGGCAAAATCATCCGGATCAAAAACGTTCCGTTTACCGTGGTGGGCGTCCTGCAGGCGAAGGGACAATCTCCCATGGGGCAGGATCAGGATGACGTCATCGTCATCCCTGTCACCACCGCGAAGAAGAAGGTTCTCGGCGCCAGCCAGGCGAATCTTTCCGCGGTCGGGCAGATCATGGTGCAGGGGCGGGAAGGCCGCACGGCGGAAGTGCAGGATGAGATCAGCCGCCTCCTGCGACAGCGGCATCGCCTCCAGGGCAACGAAGACGACGATTTCACCGTGCGCAACATGGAGGACGTCTTCAAAGCCCAGGAATCCTCCGCTCAGGTGATGTCGCTCCTGCTCGCCGCCGTCGCGTCCGTATCGTTGATCGTCGGCGGTATCGGGATCATGAACATCATGCTCGTCTCGGTGACCGAGAGGACGAAAGAGATCGGACTTCGCCAGGCGGTCGGCGCGAAAAACCGCGATATCCTCGGCCAGTTTCTGATTGAAGCCGTCACGCTTTCGCTCGCCGGCGGCCTCGTCGGTATCGCGCTCGGAATCGCCGCAAGCACTCTGATTTCGTGGCTCGCGGGATGGGCCACCGTGGTCAGCGCGGGCTCCATCGCACTCGCCTTCGCGTTTTCCGCCTTCGTAGGCGTATTCTTCGGGTTCTACCCGGCGCGCAAAGCCGCCAGCCTGGATCCGATTCAGGCCCTGCGCTATGAGTAGCCTGATCGAAGTCGCTCACCTCACCCGCGTGTTCGAACTGGGCGGCCTTCCACTCGTCGCCCTGCGCGATGTTTCTCTCACGATCGAACGCGGCGAGTTCGTCGCCGTCATGGGTCCGTCCGGATCCGGCAAATCCACGCTGATGAACATTCTCGGTTGCCTCGACCGCGCAACCTCCGGCACTTATCGTCTTGACGGCGTCGAAATCGAAAGCTATGATCGCGACCAGCTTGCCTCCATCCGCAATCGAAGCATCGGCTTTGTCTTCCAGCAATTCAATCTGCTCGCGCGGACCAGCGCGATTGAAAACGTGGAACTGCCGCTCCTGTACGCCGACCAGCCCGTGCCGGATTCACGCGCCCGTGCCCTGAAGGCGCTCGCCGCCGTCGGACTGGCGGACCGCGCCGATCATCATCCGAACCAGCTTTCCGGCGGCCAGCAGCAGCGCGTCGCCATCGCCCGCGCGCTCGTCAACAATCCGCAGATCGTCCTTGCAGACGAGCCCACCGGCGCGCTCGATTCGCGCACCAGCGTCGAGATCATGGCGATCCTCCAGCGTCTCAATCGCGAGCAGGGAATCACGATCGTGATGGTGACGCACGAGCCCGATATCGCGGCCTTCTGCGGGCGCAATATCTATTTCCGCGACGGCCAGATCACTCGCGATGAAGCGATCGCGCATCCCCGCCAGGCTGAGCGCGAGCTTGCTATGCTCACCCAGAATCAAATTCTCCCGGTCTAAGCAGTCCTGACCATCACCCGCCGCTTGATCACTTCCACCAGTAGTAGATAAGTCGCAAGCACAAAAATCAGAAACGGGAAGAATGCGGGCGGCAGCGCGGTAAATCCGAGTGCGTCCGCGAACGGCGAAAATGGCAACACCAGCGCAGCCGCAACCGCCGCCGCAATCGTGGCTGCCAGTGGCGCGCTCGGCCAGTTGCGCCACGGCTTCGCTTGCGTCCGAATCACCAGCAGCACCAGTGTCTGCGTCGCCAGCGATTCCACAAACCATCCCGTATGGAACAGCGCTTCATGCGCATGAAACAATCGCAGCAGCACATAGAACGTCACGAAATCGTACAGCGAGCTGATTGGCGCAATCGTGAACGCGAATCTTCGGATCGCGCCGATGTCCCAGCGTTGCGGCGAGCGAATATACTCTTCGTCCACTTTGTCAGTCGGAATCGTGATCTGAGAAATGTCGTAGAGAAAGTTGTTCAGCAGAATCTGCGTCGGCAGCATCGGCAAAAACGGCAGGAAAAACGACGCCGCCGCCATGCTGATCACGTTCCCCAGATTGGAACTGGTCCCCATCTGGATGTACTTCATCACGTTTCCGAACGCCTTCCGTCCTTCCAGAATCCCGTCGTGCAGCACCTCGAGGCCCCGCTCCACAAGGATCATGTCCGCCGCCTCGCGCGCCACATCCACCGCCGTCGCCACCGAGATCCCCACATCCGCCGCGCGCAGTGACGGAGCATCGTTGATCCCGTCCCCCATGTAGCCCACTACGTGGCCCCGGCGCTTCAGCGCGAGAATGATCCTGTTCTTCTGCATCGGCGATACGCGCGCAAAGACGTCGGAGTTTTCCGCCGCATGCTCGAGCGCCGGGTCGGTCATCATGTCGATATCGCTTCCGCACACAATCGACGTCACGTTCATACCGACGCGGTCGCACACGTGCCGCGTAACCAGTTCGTTATCGCCGGTGATGATCTTCATCGCCACACCGTCGGCGCGCAGAGACCTCAGCATCTCAGCCGCATCCTCCAGCGGAGGATCGGAGAATGCGATGAAACCCGCGAGGCAAAGGCCGGTCTCGTCGGCAATCGTGTAGGCTTGCGCAGGCCCCACTCGCTTCGAGGCCACGGCGAGCATCCGGAAGCCGCTGCGGCTCAGCTCCTCAAATCGCTTCAGGCAGGCGGCCCGCGCCGGCTCATCCAGCTCAGCCGCCGCGCCGCCGCTTTCATAGCTGCTGCAGATCGAGACAATCCCTTCGGGCGAGCCTTTGGAAATCAGAGTTCGCTCCGCCCCGTTTTCCATCACGACCGACACGCGGCGTCTCTCGAAATCGAATGGAATCTCATCCAGCTTGCGGATCGTCTCCGGATGCCGGCAATCCATCTTCAGAATGGCGTGATCGAGCGGGCTGCGTATGCCGGTCTCGAACCGGCTGTTCAGCCAGGCCAGCGTCAGCACCTCGGGCGAAGGCGATCCATCCGGACGAATCGCCATCTCCACCTTCATCTCGCCCGCCGTCAGCGTCCCTGTCTTGTCGCTGCAGAGAACATCGATGCTGCCGAGATTCTGAATCGACGCCAGGTGCTTGACGATCACCTTCCGCCGCGCCATCTCCATCGCCCCCTTCGCCAGCGTCACGGATGTGATCATCGGCAGAAACTCCGGCGTCATCCCGACAGAAAGCGCGACAGCGAACAACAGCGACTGAAATGCGTCGTGCCGCAGCGCGATGCTGATCACCAGCAGCAGCGAAAGCAAAAACAAGACCGCCTGCATGATGAATCCGCCGAATCGCCGCAAGCCCCGTTCGAATTCGGTTTCCTGCGGCCGCACCGCGAGACGTTCCGCGATGCTCCCGAAAACGGTTCGCGTTCCCGTCATGGCCACCAGCGCCTGCGCCGTCCCGCTCACAACATTCGTCCCCAGAAAAACCATATAGGGCGAATCCGGTTCGCTCACCGGTTGCTCCTCGCCGGCCGCGGCGCGCTTCTCCACCGGAAACGACTCGCCGGTCAGCGCGGATTGCTGCAGATGCAGATCCTTCGTTTCCAGCAGCATCGAATCGGCCGGCACCAGATCTCCCGCCGAGAGCCAGATCAGATCGCCCGGTACGATGTTCCGCTGCGGTACTTCCGTCCAGGCTCCGTCGCGGAATACGGTCGCGGTCGGCAGCACACGGCTGCGCAGCCGGTCCACCGCGGCCTGCGAGCGGAAGGTCTGCAGAAAATTGATCAGCCCACCGGTCAGCACTACCGCAACAATGATTCGCGCATCCGTTACCTGCCCGAGAAAACCGTCGATCCCCGCCGCGACGAGAAGAATAACCGCCAGCGGATTGAGCAGCGCGCCGAAAAACGTGAGTACGGCCGCATGATTCTTTTGCGCAACCGGCAGATTGGGTCCGTATTCGGCGAACGCCGCTTCGGCGGCCGCACTGGTCAGCCCCGCCCGTACCGGACGTTTTTCGCCGTTTATCTCAGCCATTCGCCATTCAGATCTGCACTTTTGCAGCCGGGAACCTGCCGCAAATCCGCCTTGCCACTCCTGGCGCTCAGCTGGGTGTGAACACGCAACCTCATGGGCGAACCCACTCATTGGGTCTGTGTGTCGAACGGCAAGCCCTGTATTTTCATCCCCTCGTTGTGGTACGGCACATGCGACTTGGCAACCATAATTCGCGATAGCCCTGCGCCGCCCGGAGGAATGAGCGGTTCCGCGACGCAGGGCCGCCAATTTGCGGTGAACAGAGTTCTGGAGTTTTCGCTCCGGCGGCTTGCCGGACAGCGGCATGTGTGCCTGTCGCGGGTCCTGAAGAGTTCTTTTTAGCGGGTGCGGGAGTCGTGAGTGTTCGACCCGTGCCCTGCTGCTTTCAAGGAGGAAGATTCGTGACGATGTTCCGGAATATTCTGTTCCCGGTCGATTTTTCTGATCAATGCCAGGCGATGCGTCATGACGTGGAGTTTATGACGCGCGCATGTGGCGCCAAACTGACGCTGCTGCACGCGCTCACCCCGCCCGCCGGAGTGGAACTGCTCGGCAACCTGCCTCCTACACCCGAGCACAGACAGGACGCGAGCAGCCGTCTTCACGCGTTTTCCGCTTCCATGGACAGTTCTCTCGACGTCCAGACCGTCGTCGTGGACGGTGATCCCGCCGGCAACATCGCGCAGTTCGTCGAAAAGCATTCCGTCGATCTCGTTATGATGCCGACGCGCGGCTTCGGCGCCTTTCGGCGCTTTCTCATCGGTTCCGTCACGTCGAAAGTCCTCCATGACCTGCGCTGCCCCGTGTGGACCTCGGCACACGTCGAAAAACCGCACGGAAGAATTCCTCCCGCGATTCGCGCCATTCTGTGCGCCATTGATGTGACGCCGCAAAACGAAGAGCTCATTCGGCGAGCGCACGAGCTGGCTGTGTTCTTTTCCGCGCGCCTCCATTTGTTTCATGCCATCAACGCCGCGCCTCTCAGCACCGAAGGTTTCAGCGAAATCGACTTCCGGCATTTCCTGCTGCAGTCGAGCCGCGAAGCGATTGCCAGACTGCAGCAGCGTTCCGGCACTAATTATCCGATCGATATCTATGAAAACGGCCTGACGCAGGGACTCGCCACATCCACGCACCAGTTGAACGCCGATCTCGTGGTCATCGGCCGCGGACACATCAGCGAGCGCTTCGGCCTCTTCCGTACCAACGCGCACGCCATTATCCGCGCCTCATCTTGCCCCGTCCTGAGCTTCTGCTGCTGACGCGTTTCCGGTCAGCTCGTTCATCACTTCTTCATTCGGACGCCATGAGGAGAATGTTGTGATCTTCTGCTGTGTGGAACGAAACCACAACCGGGAAATCACCAGATTTACTGCCATGCGGCTCAGCATCGGCGGAGCGCCGGACACCGGCTCGGTCGCAAGCTCCAGCCGCGTGCCGGGCAGCACGCGCGCGAAAATCCCGAAGATCGAAACCGGCTCAGTGACGCTCGCTTCCGCCCGCACTACTCTGTAGCTTTCCTTCTCCACCCACAGATAACCCCTCATGCCGGAGAGCACCTTCGCTTCGCGGCTCAACGGCCCCTGCCGCTGCTTTGGCGCCGCTGCCAAAACCCATACTTCGTGTCCGTCCGGCAACGTCGCTTCCCGTATCAGCGTGAAGTGGAACGCTTCCGGCAGTTCCGTGATGAACATGCCGTTCTGCCGCCGCTGCTGCAGGTAGTTCGCGGCTCTCTTTTCCCGCTCCTTTGCGCTTTCCCGATCGCGCCGCGCCTTCTCATTTTTCAGCTTCTGCAATTCGCGCGCGCGTTCCGCTGCGCCGAGCGGTTCATCGTTATTCGCGATCGGCAGATAGTAGTCTGATCCGTCAATCATCACCACCTGATGGGTCCGGCTCACCGTCCTGCCGCCGCTCTGCGTTTCATCGCGCTGTACGAACGCATAGTGTGGCGCTGCATCCCACGCCTCGCGCAGCAGCGCCATCGAACGCCGGACGATATCCTGCGCCTCGATCTCCTGGCACAGCGCCGTGTGCGACACCGCCAGCATCAGCAGCGCTAAATGCTGATGACGGGACATGGCGAACTTCGGATGATCGAGTACGCATGCTGCCCCAGATAATGGGACGTTTCACTGCCGGAGTGCCGTCCGATCACCAGCAGATCAGCCCCGAATTCCGCGGCCGCGCCGGCCACGATCTGCGCGGGCTCGCCTGCGCCGGTGAACACCTCTGCCTCCAGGCCGATGTCGGTCTTCAGCGCGTTCACCAGGTTCGTCCCTTCGTTCATGATGGCTTCCGTGAACACCGCTTCGCCGCTGTAATACGCCGGAGGCCACGGCGCAGCCGCGTGAACGATCCCGAGTTCTGCGTCGTATTCTTTCGCGATCCACGCCGCCCACTCCACAATGCGCCGGCTCCGCGGACTCAGATCCACCGCCACCAGAACTTTCCGGCAGTGCACATTCTCGAGCGTCGGCGCCGTTTCCGCATGCACGGAAGTCCACACAGGGCATTCCGCATCGTGAAGCACTCTGGCTGTCACGGACCCGAGGAGCAGCCGTCGAAAAGCTCCCAGACCGTGCGACGGGATCATGATCAGGTCCGCATCCGATCGCTTCGCCTCGCTTACGATCGCGGCCGCCGGATCGTTCGCGGTCTGGCATTCCACGCGCGTGCTGAAGTATCTCAGGTCGCCCGCGGCGAACTGATTCAGCTTCTCCTTCCGCTGCGGAATCAGGGTCTCCGCCAGATTATGCTCACCGTCTCCCACCACGTGCAGCACGGTGATGTCCGCCTGAAACCGGCCGGCGAGAGCCTCCGCATAGCGGGCCGCTCCGGAGCAGGCAGGCGAGAAATCGACTGGGAAGAGAATTCGTTTGATCTGTGGCATGCCCTGTGGAGTGCATCCCGGGAGCCAGGCAAACACCTTGATTTTGCTCGGAAATTACGAACTCATGCGCCGCTTCGTGCGTGAAATTGATGACCGTGCCCGCAGGATGGGTGATATCGCGCAGCGCGATGCCCGTCGTTTCCGCGCAGACCAAACGATAGCAGGAACTTACGAAGGTCCCCGGATTGGCCGGTCATTCGCAGATTTCGCTCGTGTCAGTTGCCGAACGGCTGTGTCGGCAAGGAGAGGAATTTATGCAGACCAATCAGAAAGAAAAAGCCGAGCGCCTGCGCGACGACGTGATTCGCCAGATCGAATGGGATCCCCGAATTACATCGAGGAACATTATGGTCTCCGTGTCCGGCAAGATCGTGATGCTCACTGGCTATGTCCCCACGTTTGCCGAAAAATACGCGGCGGAGAAGGCCGCCCAGTCGGTGTATGGCGTCGAAGCCATCACGAATGACATCGAAGTCCAGCCGGATAACAAGCGCGTCGATCCCGATATCGCGCGCGACGTGCTTCATTCCATGAAGATCAACGTCATGGTGCCGGATGAGAAGATCAAGGCCGTCGTCTCCCACGGCTTCGTCACTTTGACCGGTTCGGTCGAGTGGAATTATCAGAAGGAGGCCGCCGAATCCTGCGCCCGCACTGTGGAAGGTGTCCGCGGCGTCATCAACAGCATCCAGGTGAAGCCGCATGTGACGGCTGGCGTTGTTTCCGGAAGAATCGAAGATGCGCTGCGCCGCAACGCTGAGCTCGACGCCCGCCGCATCAACGTTTCCGCCGTGGATGGAAAAGTGTTTCTGTCTGGCAGCGTTCGTTCCTGGTTTGAGCGCCGCGAAGCCGAGCGCGCCGCCTGGGCCGCTCCTGGCGTGACCGACGTCGTCGACAACATCTCCGTCGTTGCCTGACGCGAGCAAGCCCGTGCCGCTGCGCTTCCCCTGCAGCCGGAGAATGCTGTTTCGAAACGCGCAGCGGCACGGGTTTAAGCCTTCGTGGATCGCCGTCTGGCTAACGCCACCGCCAGCGCCGCGCCGCCCGAGAGCAGCAGCGTGCCCGGCTCGGGGACGGATGGCGCGTTCGCCGCTGTTTCCACGAAATTGGTGATCGCGGCCTCGCCGCTGTTGGCATCCGTGAAGAAGTTGGAGCCCGTAGAAAGGCATCCGAGCCCGCTCAGTCCTTCTGTATTCACAAGATCAATCACCAGCAGCGTGATCTGATCGGAGGCCAGTGTGCTCGCCAGGCCACATGGATTCTGGGCGACCGCTGGATTGGCCCCCCCGTCCGTAATCAGCACCAGCAGTTTCGCATCCTGTGACGGCCCTGCCGTCAGCATGTCGATTCCGTGCTGCACGGCATTCTTCGTGTATGTGTACCCGGAGGGATAGCTCGCGTTCGCGATATCGGTGACCAGCGATGATGAATTGTCCGGAGTCAGCGGAGCGATGCGATCGTAGATGTTCGTGGACCACACGAATGCCCCCACCTCCGTCGTCGGCGAAAGCCCGGTGGAGAGCATCGACTCCACGAAGCTTTTTTCTGTGTTGAAACCAACGGACCCCATGCTGCCACTGCCGTCAATGGCAAAAGAAATATCGGTGATCGTACTGGCCTGAGCTGAGGAAAGCAAAAAGAGGAACGCAACGCCTGCGAGAGCGGATCGAATCATCGCTCGGAGTTTAGCATTAACATGTTACCCCCGCAGCCGCATTTGTACCAAAAAACAATTGATGGCTATTTTGTACTAGTACGTGTAGTTTCAATCAAGTACGGCGTTTCGAAGTCACGCGCGATGATTGCGGGTTTTGCGAGCCTCTACTGCGCGCCCCGCCGGCTTTCTGACTTCACGTTTCTCAGCCCGCACCTTCTCGAGGCTGCAGCGCCCGATAGAACAGCGCACGAATGCTCCGCGCCATTCCCGGATGCACATAATATCTTCCGTGCGCACCACCGCGAATCGTCCCGGCGCAACTTCATATCCCCGCTCCAGCTGAGCTGCGGCGATCGGTTCCGTTTCGTCCCGCGTCGAATACATCCGGCGGACCGGCTCGACCGCCGGCTCCGGCGTCACCCGCGCCTGACAGACATACCGCCACTGAGTGCTGGCCACGATCACGCGCACCAGCAGCCCACCGGCCGCCATCGTTATATACTGCACCCGATGTCCCACACCTCCCTCTCTCGCCGCGAACTTCTCGCTTCCGCCGCCGGCGCCATGCTGCTCCCGCTCTCAGCCAGCGCCGCCCTCATCGCGAACCCGCGCGGCAAAGTCGGCATCGGCGTCGCCCCCGCCGGCTTCGGACAACGTGTCCGCGCCAACGCCGCCGCCAACATCGACATGGTCGATTGGGCTCACGAAAACGGCTACGGCGGTCTCGAAACGGCGCTCCCGCCTTCCGACCTCGACGCGGCTCACCGCCTGCGCGACAAGCTCGAATCCCTGAACATGCGGATCATCTTCAACATTCCGCTTCCGAAGACCGACTCCGATATCCCCGCCTTCGACGCCAATATCAAAGCCGCGCACGAATCCGGCGTATACTGCCTGCGCGCCGCCCTCACCCAGCGCCGCTACGAGCAGTTCAGCGATTTCCCCACGTTCTGGAACAATTTCGAAACCATCAAAGCCACCGTCGCCCGCGCCGAACCCACCCTCGCGAAATACAAGGTGAGGCTCGCTCTCGAAAATCACAAAGGCTGGCGTTCCCTCGAACAGGCGGCGTGGATGAAGCAGCTTTCCAGCCCGTGGGTCGGCGTCCTCTTCGACTTCGGCAACAACATCTCTCTCTGCGAGCATCCCGAAGAGACGATGAACAACCTGATGCCGTACATCTTCTCGGCCCACATCAAAGACATGTCGGTTGAACCGTACGAAGACGGCTTCCTGCTCTCCGAAGTGCTTCTCGGAGACGGACTGCTCGATCTGAAAGGAATGGTGGACGCGCTCCGCAGGAAAGATCCGAACATGGCGTTCGATCTGGAAATGATCACGCGCGAGCCCCTGAAGATCCCGGTCTACACTGACAAATACTGGGCCACTTTCGACGATCCACGCAGCCCGCTCCCCGGCCACGACCTCGCGAAAACGCTGAACCTGGTCCGCAAAAATCCGCCAAAGAAACCCGTCCCGCACACGGCGGGATTAAGTCCCGAAGCGGCGCTCAAACTCGAGGACGACAACAACAACGCAAGCCGCGACTACGCCAGAAAATATCTGGATCTTTAATTCGGTGAAATGGCATATGGGGAAATGCTGAATATCGGTTCTTCCGAAGACCAGCGTTAATGAAATTACCGCGCCGTTTCCTCCCCGGTCACCGCGGCATGCCACCTTTTCGCGATAATAAAGAGAAACATGCCCTCCGTGGCGGCAATGTTATTTTGTGCGGGTGCGGCGCTCTTCTGCGAACCCGCAATCCTGGCGCAACGGGTCACGAGCCCCGATAAGCTTCCGCCGGCGGTAAGAGCATTTGACGATGAAAGCCCTGACTCTCTGCCCTGCAGCGTTCACACGGTCAAACCCGAGCTCAATTTCGGCTTCCGGTTTCAGACGGGATATACCTTCCAAACGTCGCTCGATCCGTACCTTGACCGCGACCACAAGTGGTATATCGTGTTCCGCGTGACGCCGGAAAACAATGCCGGCCCGCCGGTTTATTTCCTCGATTCAATCGATTCGCCGGCCCGGAGCCTGACCGGTCTGGTCGGCGAAGACAGCGGCGCATTTCAGACGGGAGAAGGGCGCTATCACGTCAAATGGGCTCTTATCGATGACGTGGGCCGTGTTTGCCGCCAGGAGTGGACCATCGATGCGCACCCGACCCTCAGCGAGCGTTCCGAAAAAATCGAGATGCCGCCCGGTGCAGTCGGCGATTTTTCGTCGCGCTCTCCGGAAGATTCGAGGCCTGTGCCAAAGTCGCGCCACGTAACTATACTGCTGAACGCGGCTCTTCCCCTGAGAAGCCCGCTGGTCGTCGTCAGAGCCGGGCTCGTTCGGAGTGGTGACCCGCCCACCAACGCATGGGGGATGATGCTCAGCATGCTGGCGTCGATCGTGGAACACATGCCCGAAGCGGAGTTCCGCGTGGTCGCGTTCGATACCGATCAGCAGCGGGAGCTTTTCCGGAAAGACAAATTCACCGTCGACGACATGAACGATCTGGCGAGCGTGGCCAACGCCAAACAACGTTGGTCTGTGGATTATCACGCGCTGCAGGACCCGGCCGGTGCATGGCATCTTCTCCGCAACCTCGAGAACAAAGAGATCAACGCGTCGCCGCCGCCGGATACCGTCGTCTTTCTCGGCGTTCCCGATGGGCGTTTCGACGTTATGCCGCCGGGAATGCCGGGGCCGAAAACTCCGCTGCGCTTCTTTTATCTGAAGTACGGACCAGCGCCCTCACTCCTCAGACTCGGAACGGGACCGGAAGGGAATCGGACCGGGCTCCGAGGCCCTGCGATGCCCGGAGATGCCACGTCACCCTTGTCGGTGGCGCCACAGGCTCCGCAAGCGGCGGACAGGGAGGGTCTTATCGAGCAAAGCGTGGCACATCTGCATGGCAGGACGTTCCTCATTCTCACGACCAGAAACTTCAGCAAAGCCCTCGCGGCCATTAAGCGGTGAGCGTAAAGCTCCGGCAGGACAACATGTATCACTGGGTTGGCGCGAAGTAGCCGCGGCGCCAGGACACTTTCAGCTTCGGCATTCGCGGGGCTGTCACCTTCACGACAACAGATCGGTATTTGCCATCCCGCGCCGCATTTCGGGGCGAGTAACCCAAAAGGCAGGTGCTTCGCAACTCAATTCCGATCTTTTCCGCCACGTCCGGCAAATCCGGCAGCGCCACCAGATAAAACCTGCCGCCGCTCAGGTCGGCAAGATCGGTCAGCAGGCTCCGATCCGGGAAGAATGATGTTTCTGAGTGATTGATCCCCAGCGCGTAAATTTGCACCTCGGATTCCTTCAGCCGGTTCCTGACCTCCGCCTGCGAAAAGCGGCTGTTATTCTCGCCACCGTCGGAGAGGAGGATCAGGACTTTGCGCGCGTGCGCTGCCTTCCTCATCTCGGCGATGGCAAGCGTAACTCCATCCAGCAACGAGGTGAGGCCAGCCGGCCGAGCAAACAGAATCCGATCTTCAATATTCCCCAGGTTGTGCGTGAACGGAAGAACCAATTGCGGACGATTGTCGAATTCGACGAGGAACGCTTCATCTTCGGGATTGGCCGATTTGAAGAACTCCGCCACGGCATTCTTCGACATCGCCAGTTTGTCACCCATACTGCCGCTGGTATCGAGAACAATGCCCATCGAGAGCGGTGAATCCTCGTTGCCGAACGAAGTGATTTTCTGGGGAACGCCGTCCTCGAGAACCTGAAAATTATCCTCGTCGAGACCCGTCACCGTGCGCCCCAGCGGATCGAGCACGGTGACCGGTATGATCGCCAGATTGGCATCCACGCGGATGTTGGTACGCGCCGGACGCGAAGCCTCGCCCTGGTGCGGCGACGGTTGCTTCAAGCGTGGCGTGATGGTGGCTTGCCCGAAAAGTACGCCCGCAGTCAGGAGGGTCAGGCAGTAGCGGCGCATCCAGCGTCAAGTTTAGCGCTGGGTTGGTTAGTTCTGGCTCATTCATGGGGGCAAACCCAGCCTCTGACTGATAAAAGAAACTTGCGAGGAAAGTCCTTCACTGCGGAGGCAACCAACTCGACCTCTGAGCTCTGCGAACGTCCCATTTTGAGGACGCCGCCAATCGATTGAAATCATTGGAGCCCGGGCAGTCGCAGACGGTCGCGGCCACGTATGGTACGGCGCATCTTCGTCATTTAGAAACAAGTACTTGCATTGCAAGACCGTCCGCGTCTTGTTGGAGCACCAGATTTCTTACAGAATCACGAGACGGATAATGTAGCCTTCCACCTTGTGGATCATGTCATATAACAGATGCGGGAAAGCGAGAAAAAAGTGACCCGGACTTCGCGTAAGTTCCTGACCATAGTCGGCGCCACGCTGCTGTGCTGTTCCGCGGCATCGGTGGTGACGGCCACCGACTATCTCACTGAAGGTGTGGACAGTCAGCGCACCGGTTGGCTCAGAGACGAAAAGGTCATCTCCAAAACCAACGCGGGACAAATCAGGCTGCTCTGGAAGGCAAAGCTTCCTTCCACGCCTCGCCAGATGCACAATCTCTTCTCGCCGTTGATCATTCAGAACCTCCACACTACGTCCGGAAACAGGGAATTGGCGATCGTAGCCGGTGTCTCTGATGATCTGTGGGGGCTCGATGCAAAGACAGGCGAAATTGTCTGGTCGAAGAAATTTACCCAGGTCGGCCTTACTGGCCTTGGACCGCAGAGCGGCACCCTCTGCCCTGGAGGACAAACCGCCGTCCCCACGGTTCAGAAAATGCCTGACGGTCGATACAAAATCTGGGCACTCAGCGGAGACGGCCGAATCTGGCAGGTGGATGCTGCTTCCGGAGATGACATGGCTCCGCCCGAAAAATTTGCGCCGCCGGCCGGGAAAGCCTATTCGTTGAACTTGTCCGGAGATTTCATCTACACAGTACAGGCGCAGGGGTGCGGCGGTGCGACTTACCAACTCGATGGCTACAACATAAAGACACGCCGCACAACAGCGCTCTACCCGGGGGGCGGTGGTTTGTGGGGCCGCCGCGGTGCGATGGTCGATCCCGAAGGGCGCGTCTACGAAGGAACGGGTGATGGTCCGTATGACCCCGAGCACAATCAGTTGGGCAATGCGCTCTTCCAGGCCAAACCCGATGCGGAAGGCAGGCTCCAGATGCTCGGCTGGTTCGCGCCGCCGAATGCAAACTATATGTACAAGCACGATCTGGACATGAACGTCACCCCCCTCGCACTCGATTACGGCGGGCGCAAGTGGCTGATCGCCACTTCCAAGGAGTGCCGATTCTGGCTCCTCGATCGCGACAACTTTGGGGGTGGCGAGGCGGCTCACCATCGCGCGGCGGTGGATACAACAGGCCTCGTCTGTAACGATCGTCAGCAGTATGATGGCGCGGGTGTCTGGGGTTCGCCGGCGGCATACATCAGCAACCGGAATGAAGCCTGGGTTTACATGCCGTTCTGGGGACCGAAGAGCGTCACGTTCAATCCTCCAGCGGCGTACGCGCCCGCTCCGAAGCGCGGAGGCGTCGCGGCCTTCACGCTGAATCAGACAGCCGGTCAATGGAAACTGACGCCGAAGTGGCTCTCCGAAGACATCAACGTCGGAGAGGAAGCGCTGATTGCGAACGACCTGGTCTTTGCCTATGGATCGGGTGAGGACCCCTTTCAGGCGCAGCCCGATCGCGCATGGGATCAGCCGCCCGTGACCGGTACGCGCAACTCGAGATCGACTTACGCCGAGATCTTTGTGCTCGACGCTCAAACGGGGAAAACGCTCTGGTCGAGCGGCAAAGAGATCACGTCGTGGAATCATTTCAGCGGCATCACCGTCGCGAACGGCAGGATTTATCTCGGAACCTTCGACGGCACGATGTGGTGTTTTGGAATTGCAAACTAATGGGGTCAGAAGTGAACGAACGAACCACGAACCTTACCTGGCGTCGAACCGCAATTGCTCTCTGCGTTGCCTCCGTGGCGGGTGCGCCTGGCCTCGCGCAGATTGTCTATCGCTATACCCAGACGGAAGCAACCACGGCGCGCGTCGACGCGCAGCGCACGGGCTGGGTGCCGGTCGATCACTTCATCGCGCCTGACAGGATGAACGAATTTTCCCTCCAGTGGAAAACGAAGATTGAGAATGTTGCGGAAAACGGCGCCTCGCTCGGCAGCGGTATTGTCACGAATGGCGGGCTCGGAATTACGCTCGCCTATCTCGGCGCGTCGGACAACCGCACCATCGCCGTCGACATGGACAATGGATTCACCTTCTTTAATCGCTCTTACGGAACATCGGCGAACCGTTCCGCAAGCGAGTGTCCCGGCGCGAGTCTCGCAACGCCGACGCGTTCCACGTCGCTGACGCCTCCGCCTTCGCCGGACCCGACAGTAGCCGGTCAGTCCGCCACCGGCCCAAATGCTCAGTTGCCCTTTGGCAGCGTGATTGGTGAGCCAGGTGAGGGAATTCCTCCAGTGAAGCCGGGCGCCTACTTCGCGACTCCCGGAAGCTTTTTCGCGGCGAATGGCGCCCAGCCCTATACCGGTACTCCGGCTTCGGCCGCGGCGGGCGCAGCTTACGCAGCAACCGGCCCTGCCGGCGGACGCGGAGGCTTTGGTCGTGGCGGCAGAGGTGCGTCGGGTCGCGGTGGCTTCGGCGGCGGAGGAGGAGGACGCGGCGGCGGAGGTGGAACCTACGCGGTCTCTGATGACGGTGTGCTCCACTCGCTGACGACTCACGACGGTTTGGATGCCGCCCGGCCCATTCCGTTTCTCCCGGCCGGTGCGCACGCGAGTGATCTGACGATGATCAACGGCGTAATCTACACGGCCACTCAAAACGGTTGCGGCGGCGCGCCGAACGGCATCTGGTCAATCACGCCTCCTGCGGCGGAAGCGCCGGATGCACCGAAGCCGATGTCCTGGCTGACGGGAGGTACAGCGAGTCCACGCTTGCCGTCGTTCAGTGAAGAAGGCGTACTTTTCGTCGCCGTGGGCAGCGGCACCGGGCAATACGCGGAATCTGTGGTTTCGCTCGATCCCGCCTCGCTTTCTGTGAAAGCCGCGTTCCACCGGGCAGGCGCTGATTTCGTTACGGCGCCCGTCGTCTTTCGCATGGATGCGCTTGAAGTCGTGGCGGATCAGGCAGCGGACGGTCGCATTTTCCTCCTCGATGGCTCGAACCTCTCGCAACTCGGCGTCTCATCTGCGGTGAGCAGCTCCGGAGGTTACACACCAGCTGGACTTGCGACGTGGCGCGACGCGTCTGGTCAGCGTTGGCTGTTGTCTGCGACGGCGACATCAGTCGTGGCTTCAAAGGTAATGCTCAGCGGTCATGCCGCGTCAATCACCCCCGCCTGGACGTTAGGCAACCTGAGAAATCCTCTCGCGCCTCTTGTGGTGAACGGGGTTGTATTTGCGCTTTCCGGCGGCGAAGCGCTCGTACCCGCGGCGCAGCGTGCGGCCCGGTCTGTTCCCGCACAGCTTTTTGCAGTTGACGCGCTGACCGGTAAGCCATTGTGGAACAGTGGCAAGACCATCACGACTTTCGTTCCGCACGCGTCAGCGCTGTGGAACAGCATGGGGCAGGTGCTCGTCGGCGCCAATGACAACGTGCTCTACGCGTTCGGTATGAATATGTATCGGCGTCTGTAGATTGCGTGTCGCGGCCGCCTGAAGCCAAAACATCTTTCTCTCTGCGAGCACCCCGAAGAGACGATGAACAACCTGATGCCGTACATCTTCTCCGTCCATATCAAAGACATGTCGGCCGAACCGTGCGAAGACCCCCGAAGCAGCCCTCAAACTCGAGGACGACAAGAATAACGTAAGCCGCGACTGAGCCAGAAAAAATCTGGACCTCTAATTCGCAGCGTTCGCCATGCCTCCCGGAGTCCAGTTGGCGACGAAAACTACTGGTACGGTAGATCCAGCGCGGCGTTAGTACGCAAGCCAAAAACAGGCCCCCTGGGTCGCGCTTGAAAGGGCTATGATAAACGCGGACGCGTGGGTCTTTCGCCCGTTTTTGGATCGAAATATATCACTGAAGCCCCTTGAAAACGCTGAGAGAGTGCAGTGCGCAGAATCCGGACGATCATTTCCTCCGCGACGTTTTTCGGACTCGCGCTTGCACTTCCGCCGCCATCGTTTGCAGACAGCTTTGGATTAAGTTTGGATGACTTCGGCGATCTCGTGGGCTGCTCCGGGCTCTGCTCGGCCAAGGCACCCGGCGTCAGCGTACAACTTCAAGGCGTCAACTCTTACAGCGATCAGTTCTCGCTTTCCGTTCCCGGCGGTACGAGTATTTTCAACGGTTCCATAAGCGGCGGCGACATTCTCGCCCGGTTGCAGACGACGATCAGTCCGGGTGTCAGCAGTTCAATCGGTGCTGATTTTTGGTGGTCTGACACACTCACCGCACTTGGTCCGACCGGACAAACAGGCATATTTCTGATTCATTTATTCTTTGGAGAAACTGCTACAGCAACTGTGCCAAACGCAGCTGCATTGCAGGACGTTGTCTACCACTCTGCGCTGATCGATAGGTCAACCGGACCACTACTGCTCGCCGAGAGCGTGTCGCTCCTCAATACGGGCGGCACGTTTCGCCGCTCAACTTCCATCGTCGTGAGTTGGGCCGCTGGCTTAACCTATCAGGTCACCACCAGTCTTCAGATCCGCAACCTCATTTCGGCCATCAACGGCGTATCGTCTGAGGTCGTCAGTTACGACGAATCCGATTTCGTGGGTGTAACGATTACTTCTCTTACGCCGGGCTTCGCTTATTCCAGCGCAAGCGGCATCACATACTCACCGCCCGTGCCGGAACCATCCGCCCTGCTCCTGATGTCCACTGGTCTCGCCGGATTGCTGGTCATGCGGTGGAGGAAGCCGCGATCCACGTCTGTTCGATGAAGAGAACAACAGCACCAGCGCTGCGACCTTAAAATCAAGAGATGCCGGATGAGATGACGTGGATGCGTGAACCTGCCAGGACGGACTCGATGCGGCCGCGAGCGCCGCTCCATGCCTCAACGAGGTGCGGCCAGAGTTGCGAAGAGCGGTCAGGGTTGGCGAAATAACGATGCCCCATCTTCGCCTCTACGTTCCGGAAGAATGGCTGGCCGACGATTTTCGCCTCGCGGCCGGCTTCGATGCCTCCGTGCTTCTGGATCTCCTGGTCACGGCAGTCGCAGATGTGCGCATGGAAAATCCTGACGCCGCATCGCCTGGGGCAGCCCCGGCGGTTCCTGTTGCGAATCTCCACAATTTGAAGCACGCCATCATCGGAATGCGATCCGCCCACGTCGGCGGCGACGCCTCCAAATACTTCATCCATGTCGTTCTCGCCATCGGAAATGACACCCCCGGACGCACGGCTGAGGTCCGGTCACGCATCGCGCGGCTTCTCGGCGAGGTAGTGGATCGATATACGGCCGATCTGCCGAACCTCGCTTCCGTCACGGTTCATGTGCAGGACATCGACCGCGCGCGCGGCTACTCCACCACGGCAGAGCGGCGGAACAAATGAGGCGACAGCCACACCGCATGGCGTCATCACGGCGCATCTCCCATTCCGATTACAATTCGGAAATGATTCCCGATTTCTCCTGCATCAATCCGGTGGCGAGATGAGCGAAAGCTGGCGCCCTGCATTTTCAGACATCGCCCATCTGGGGCACGTGGAAATCCTGACTCCGTCGATCGAGGCCAGTCTTCGCTTTTTCACCGGACTCATGGGGCTGTTCGAAGTGGGACGTGTGGGCAATTCCGTGTTTCTTCGCGCGTGGGGCGAATATCAGCTCTTTTCGCTCCAGCTGACGGAATCGAACACGACCGGCCTTGGCCACGCTGCTTTTCGCGCGAAGGACAATGCGACGCTCGCCGCGCTGGTGAAAAATCTGGAAGAATCCGGCATCCATGGACGCTGGATCGAAGCGGGATTCGGGCACGGCCCCGCGTTTCGCTTCCCGAGCCCCGATGGCCACTCCGTCGAGATCTATTTCGAAACCGAACGCTATTCCGCCCCGGAGGAACTCTCCACCGGCTTCAAAAATCAACCGCAGCGCCGCGGACTCAACGGTGTAGCGCCGCGGCGGCTGGACCACATCAATCTGCTCTCGAGCGGCGTCAAAGCCTGCCGCACGTTCTATCAGCAATTCCTCGGGATGCGTCTCACCGAGCAGATCGTTTTCGATGACGGCTCTGAAAAGGGCGCGTGGCTCAGCGCCACGAATAAATCCTACGATCTGGCTCTGACGCAGGACCACGCCGGCGGCCATGGGCGGCTGCACCACGTCACTTACTTTGTCGATAGCCGGGAGGACGTTCTCCGTGCGGCCGATTTTCTGGTGGAAGCCGGGATCAAAATAGAAACCGGACCTCACAAGCACAATATCGGCCAGACGTTCTTCCTCTACTTTTTCGAGCCCGGCGGAAACCGCTGTGAGTTAGGCTCGGGCGGTTACCTGATTTTCGATCCCGAATGGAAGCCAATCCAGTGGAACGAGGCCGATCGAGCGAAGGGTCAGGCGTGGGGCCTGAAGACCATCGAATCATTCCATACCTACGGAATGCCGCCTGTTGAAAAGCCCTGAGCCGGCGCCGCCGGTCAAGGTTCCTTCTTAAACCTCGTCGTCTGTGTACTCGACGCCGAGTTCTTCCAGTTTCCGGCGGAGGCCATAAAAGTCCAGGCCAAGTTCGCCGCGCTTCAGCCGGATGCGTGACTGCTCTTCTTTTTGGGCGCGCTCTGCCGCGAGGTTCGCAATCTCTTCGGCGCGATCGCGCGGCACCACCACCACTCCGTCGTTATCCGCAACAATCACATCGCCGGGATTCACAAGCGCACCGGCGCAAATGACGGGCACGTTCACGGAGCCCGCGGTCGCCTTCACGGTGCCCTGAGCACAGATTGCTTTCGCCCAGACGGGGAATTGCATTTCCGCCAGATCGGCTGTATCGCGAACACCTGCATCGATGATCAGGCCGGCGACCCCATGCGCCTGGCAGGATGCCGCCAGCAGATCTCCGAACATCCCATCGGTGGATTCGGATGTCGTCGTGACCACCAGCACGTCGCCCGGTTTCACCGTTTCGATCGCGGCGTGAATCATCAGGTTGTCGCCCGGATGACAGGAGACAGTGATAGCCGCTCCGGCAAGTTTCACGTTCGGATAAACAGGCCGCATGTACGGCCGCATCAGTCCCGTTCTTCCCTGAGCCTCGTGAACGGTTGCGACCCCGTAGTCGCGCAATTTCCCCACAGCCTGAGCATCGGGGCGTCGAACGTTGCGGAAAATTTTCGGAGAACTCATGAAAGCTCGCCAGTCACCTGAGGATACACGCGCTGAAATGCTTCGGCGTATCGGATCGTCCTGCTTCCGCCGTTTCGAACCGCCTGTGTGCCGCGTCTTCGGCCCAGATCCGTGTAGTACTCCCACAGGTGTTTCTGGGCATCCATCGATTCCATTGCCTTGTGCTTGGTTTCCCACACCGAGGTGACGTCGAGCAGGACCTCCGGTTTGAAGGCGCATTGCTCGGGTTGGTGCGGCTCGAACAGGAGAACGGGAGGTGCGTCGATCGGCTTGCCGGGCAGGGGATACCCCTGCGCCTGCGCGTAGACGCGGGTTTCCAGCGTTACCCGGTTTGCGGTCGGATGATCGGGATTGTAAGGGTCCAGAAACGGATGCGTCAGGACGAATGCAGGTTGCAGTTCGCGGTACTCCGCCACCATGGAATCGATCGTCTTCTGCGTCGGCTGGATCGGATAATCGCCGGAATCGAAGAATCGGATTTCCGCCCCGAGAATTTCGGCGGCCCGTGTGGATTCTTCGCGGCGAATTTCCTTCACGCGCTCGATTGTCATGCCCGGCTGTTTCCACGCGCCCTGGCTCTCACCGCGCTCGCCGAACGAAAGGCAGAGAATTCGCACACGATATCCGCGAGAGGCATAAAGCGCAATCGCGCCCCCGGCTCTCCACACGAAATCCGCAGCGTGGGCGCTCACTACCAGGACACTCTTTTGATCTGCCATAGGTAAGTTCAATCAGGGGACGGGAGGTCGTTTTTTATTCTACAGACCATCTCGCCCGGGTCGAGCACAATCGCTTTCGAGACACCCCTCGTTGCCAGAAAGAGAGAGATTCTGTGATCTCTCGACAACGCGAAGTTTATTGCCCCGGGCCGACGTCTGAGTGTGCTTCCACAGCCTGCACTGGCTTCAAACGGGCCTTGACCACCTTGCCGGCACTGTTCCTGGGCAGAGCCTCCAGCAAAACGATCTCGCGCGGCACGAAGTCAGGTACCATGCGCCTCCTGCAGAATTCCATGATGAGTTCCTTCGTCCTCCTGCAGTTGGAGCACGAGCAGTCGGCTCCGCAAGACGGTTCGCGCGAAACCACATATGCTTTTGCGGCTTCTCCCAAAACCGGATCGCCCATGGCCACTACCGCAGCGTCGATCACTTCGCCGCACTCCAGCAACTGATCCTCCAACTGTTGCGTGCCGACCCGTTTCCCGCCGCATTTGAGAAAATCTCTGGCCCGGTCCACCACGTATATGAATCCATCGTCGTCGACGGTGGCCAGATCTCCCGTGTAGAGCTTCCCATCGCGAAACGACTCCGCTGATTCGTGGGGATCTCCCCAGTAGCCGCGTGTCACGTTCTCCCCCTCGGCGACAATCTCGCCGACCTCCCCGGTCCTGACCTGCTCCCCAGTGTCATTCAGGACTCGCAGCGTGACTCCCGGAATGGCAATTCCGATGGACCCGGCCTTCGTGTCGAGGAATTCAGGAGGAAGATATGACAAGCGTGCGGTCGCCTCTGTCTGGCCGTACATGATAAATATCTGCGTCGTCGGCAGCGCGTCGCGCAATTCCCGCACGAACGCAGGCGGCAGATGGCCGCCGGCCTGCTGAACATAGCGCAGGTGTGGGAAGGCTCTGGCTTTCAGTGTCGACTTCCGAAGCAGGATCTGGAAATGGCTGGGAACACCAGCAAACCCCGTGCAGGCGGCGTCGGCCATTCGCTGGAGCACCACTTCGGGGTAGGCAAACCGACTGTCGAGCACCAGACTCGCGCCAACACGCAGATGCGTATGAAGCAGCGACAAGCCATAACAATAGTGGAATGGCAGCACCGTCATGATCCGATCGTTCCCGGTTAACCCGAGATACCTGATAATCGACGCCGTGTTCGCCATGATGTTCCGGTGCGATACCATGACGCCTCGCGGCCTGCGAGTTGAACCGGAGGTGAACATCAATGTTGCCAGATCGTCCGGCTCAACGGATGGGAACGTCTTCAGGATTCCCGGCGAGTCGCCGGAAGCGGCGTCAAGCTCCGTGATCACCTGGAGGCTGTTGAGTTCTCTGGCATACCTTCGCGCGGCCCTGGGTTCCACGAAAGCAAGTCTGGCTCCCAAAAGAGTGATGACGTAGGCCAGATCATCCGGCGAGATGCTGGCCGGCAGCGGAACCGAGACAAGGCCCGCCTTGATCGTTCCGAGGTAAGCGGAGACCCAGAATTGCGAATTCTCGCCGATCACGAGCACACGGTCGCCGCGAGATGCGGTCTGAGTGAGCGCTCGAACGACCTGTCGTACGGTCTGTTCCAGTTCCCCGTAGGTGCAATCGCGGTCCAGCATCCGCAGCGCAACCGCATCCGCGGGCTTGCCCTCGAGCAGGTAGTCGGCGACGTTGGCGCAGCTCATATCATGATTCGTCTTCCGGGGCCGGCGCCAACGTCAAGGCTGGGGAACGCAGGTACTGGGCCACCTTCCGCTTCCCTTCGATGAATCCGTACATGCGATGGACATCCTGCGCCTCCATGCCCACAGCCGGGGCAAGATCCTCCGGTGATATTCCATGATCCTTCCCGTACAGGCAGAGATCTATCTTTTCCAGAGGCGCCATGAAGTAAAACTCCTCCTGCGACTGAGGAAGCGAGTACGTATCGGTAGTGGGTTGTTGCTTCCGGATTTGTTCCGGAACTCCGAGGTACTCAGCGATCTGGAATACCTGCGACTTGTACAGGTGGGCGATGGGCTTAAAGTCTGCGGCTCCATCACCGTTCTTCACAAAAAAGCCCAGATCGTACTCGAGCCGGTTCGGAGTGCCGGCCACCGCATACTCCTGAAGATCCGCGTAGTGATATTCAATCATCTTGCGGGTCCGCTGCTTGAAATTAGTGGCCGCCACAATTCCCAGGTAGGCGGATGCGTTGAGCCGAACCTTCCTGACGCTTCCGTCCGGCGCCTGGACCACCACCGAGAAGATCGCATAGCGGGCATCGCTGACGGCAGGCAACACGATCTTGGACTTGTAGGTGGAGTCGTACTCCGGAACTACCTGCCGGATTGCGTCATCACGGCGTTCGTAGCAGCGCGCGGCTCGCAGAATCGGGCTGATATTTTCTTCAATGGACCGCACGTTCAGAGCCTGGGCCACCATCCTCCCGAGGCTCAGACTTCCGGACGAGGAGTCCTCTTCCGGCATCAGGAGCGTCAGCACGCGCTCGGGGCCCAGCGCACGGGCGCAGAGAAACGCGACCACACTGCTGTCGATGCCACCGGAAACTCCAATGACAGCCCCCTTGCGCCTCAGGCGGTTAAACACCATTTCACGGATGTCGGAGATGATCCGCTCGGCCTCGGCAGCCGGATCGAGCCGTAAGATCTCCGCAGACACCCGCGTGGGGGCTCTCATGACAACTCTCCGAGTTCCCCTTGCCCTCCACCAGACGTGAGGGCGCTCTTGCGGTCGAGGAACGCTGCGATCCTGTCAATGGAATCCAGATTGTCCGGCGTTACTTCTTCATCCGCAATCGCGATCCCGAAAGATTCGTTCAGGAACGAAATAAGCTGGAGAACCCCCGTCGAGTCCAGTATCCCCGCTTCGAGGAAAGAGTCGCTGTCGGCCAGGTTCCACGTTTGACCGTACAGGAAATTCTGCTCAAGAAACCTTCGTACTCGCTGTCGTTCGTGTTCCATAGATCCTTTCAGACACAGCCTCCTCCTCAATCGCCTCGCTCCTAAGTAAGCCTGCGCCGCAGCCCTCGGGGCAGCCGCCTCAGCGCTTGCCTGGCGGCCGACTGAAGGCGCGCCGGCATGAAGCGCCGCACCAGAACGTCGAATTGGTTTCTCTGCCTGTACTGGATTTCGGTGTCAAGCACGGTTAATTGTTCCGCGGTCAGCCGCCATCCCGAGGCCGCGCAATTCTCGAGAAGGTGATCGGCCGAATTGCTCATGGGAATGGCAACCACGCGGTCTCGCGAAATACACCAGTTGAGAACGATCTGAGCAGGAGTTCTGCCGGTCTGGAGGGAAACGTGAGCGAGCACGCCCCGAGGATCACAATCCCGAATGCGATCGAGTCCGCGTGCCAGGGGCGTGTACGCGATGACAGTAATACCGTGAGTTTGACAGTAAGGCAGCAGGTCCTTTTCGATGGTCCTGTCGATCACGTTGTAGCGTAGCTGGTTGGAGACAATCGGATACTCTCCAAGCGCCTCTTGTGCCTGCTGCAGTTCGGTAACGGAGAAATTGCTGACGCCGGCGTACCTCACCTTTCCTTCTCTGATCAGGTCTGACATCGCGCTCATCGTTTCACCGATGGGAATTTCAGGGTTCGGTTGATGCAGCTGGAGGAGATCGATGCAATCGATTTCCAGCCGTTCCAGACTGGCGTCGACGGCGGCTCGAAAATCGGCGCGCCTGAAGTTCCCCGGGGAGATTTTCGTGGCGAGGAAGACCCGCTCACGAATGCCCCTGATCGCCTCGCCGACGCACTCTTCTGTCCCATAGGACTCGGCGGTATCGACGAACAGCGCCCCGACCTCCAATCCTCTCCGAAGTATCGCGGCGCCGGCGCGATAATTCGCAGTACCCAGCCCTATTTCGGGAATCAGGATGCCGGTACCGCCCAGTTCTTTCTGCGTCATCATGCCTGCGCCCCGCACGAACTGGTCAGTGGACGGGCCGCGAGGAAGCGATCCAGCAATATTTCAGTCGATAAAATCCCGACCAGCGCCATATTGTCGACGGTGCCGGTGGGGAGCCCCATCCGGAACTTCCGCACCAGTGCATCAACACGACTCGCCTCGAAAACACCGTCTCTCCGAATCCTGTCCATCGACAGCATGTCTTCGACCAGGGCTCGGTTCGCGCCAAAAAAACTCAGGCCGTCGGGCGCCCGATACGGCTGCTTGGGTCGTGTCCGAATCCGTTCCGGCACCAGGCCCCGCGCCGCCTGCCTGAGCACATGCTTGGCCTCCAGGACTCGCATCTTGACCCGCGGCGGCAACATTGAGGCGAATTGGACAACCCGATGATCGAGGAACGGATACCGAGCCTCAACCGAATGCGCCATCGCCATGCGATCGCCCTGCGAAGACAGAATGTAGCCGGGAAGCAGGTAGGCGGTCTCGAGATATTCCGCCCGGTGGAACGACTCCCACGATGGATACTCGTCTGGCAGCATCCCCTCGAGGGTTGAGAACGGAGTGTTCATCGTCACTTCCGAGCGCACCGCGTCGCTGAAGAAAGTCTTGGTCCTGGCGGTCGTCATCCAGCGGGGCAGGTGGGAAAAGAAGGGGTCGTCGAGACTATTCGGCGTCACATGATAGAACTTCGCAAGGTAGGCCGGAGGTTGTTTCTGAATGCTGTCCAGGTACGGGTAGAGCCTCTTGAGAAGGAGTGGCCGGCAGGTTGACCCAGGAGCACGTCCCCAGAATCTGCGAATTTTCACCTCCTGGTAAAGGTCATATCCTCCCAGAATCTCGTCTGCGCCCTCACCGGTCACCACCACCTTATAGCCGCTGTCCCGGACCAGTCGGGAGAGCAGAAACAGAGGCGCGGGTGCGGTGCGCAGAATAGGTTGCTCGGTATGCCACACAACCTCGGCAAACGCTCCGGCAATGTCCTCATTCGAGCACACAACCCGGCTGTGGCTGGTCGCGATTGATGCGCTCGCCTCATTCTGATAGTCGGATTCGTCGAACTCTCGGGCTTTGAATCCCACAGAAAAGGTGCGCAGCCGGCCCCCTGCGATTTTCCGGGCCAATGCCGCCACCAACGTGGAATCCAATCCCCCACTCAGATAGGCCCCAACAGGCACGTCCGCTCGAAGACGGATCCTCGTGGCATCAGACAAAAGACTGAGCAGCTCCTCCGCCAGGGCGTCTTCCTTGCCAGACGCCAATTCGTCCGGGGCAGGGTACGCGGGACGCCAGTACTGCCAGACTCGGACTTCGCCTCCCTGAACAACCATCGAGTGCCCGGGAGGTAATTGATGAATGTTGCGGAACGCCGTTCGAGGCGGCAGTGTCACCCAAAACGTGAAGATCTGATCCAGCGCGTGCAGGTCCAGAGTCCTGTCCACATCGGGGCAGGCCAACAGCGCTTTGATCTCGGAAGCGAACAGGAACCTTGTCGGTGTCTTCGTGTATACAAGCGGTCTGACGCCGAGGCGATCGCGGGAAAGAAACAGTTTTCTCCTGCGCAGGTCCCAAATCGCAAAGGCCCACTGGCCGTTCATGCGTTCGACACACTTCTCCCCTTCTTCCTCGTAAAGATGCAGGATCACTTCCGTGTCGGAACGCGTGGCAAAACGGTGCCCCTTGCTCCTCAACTCATCTCGCAATTCGACGTAGTTGAAGATCTCTCCGTTGAAGGTGATCCAGAGCGATCGATCCTCGCTCAGCATCGGCTGTGCCCCGCCTTCCAGATCGATGATGCTGAGCCGCGCATGGCCCAGTCCCACATCCCCGTCAATGTGGACGCCGGAATCGTCGGGCCCTCGATGCCGCATCGCCGCGACCATTCCCCGGAGATGGGCCGGATTGACGGTCGTTGCTTCGAGGTTCAGGATTCCGGCAATACCACACATTGCGTTTCCGATTTTGGTTCAGCGTCTCGACATGGCGGTTCGTGGAGCCGGTGGTCGAATGCCGCGGGAAAATTCCTCGTATTCATGATCGGCAGTCAATGGAACGCTAGCAGTCCCGAGAACCTGGGCGGCCGGAGAACCCCAGAACGTATGTGGGGGAACGTTCCGTGTGACCACCGTGCCGGCCTTGATCACCGCCCCTTCTCCAATCCGGACATTGGGCAGGATGACGCAGTGCGGTCCGATGAAGACGTCGTTCTCGATGACGACCTTGCCATTGCTGTGAGGACGTCTCGGCCCCCAGTAGAAATGCGTGAAAATCGAGGTGCGCAGGCCGATGGTACAGTTGTCGCCGATGGTGAGGGCTTCCGGGTGCAGATCGTCGATGTACACGAATTGAGCGATCCAAACGTGCTTACCAACGTGCGAGCCGCCTAAGCGAGTGAGCCATGGGCGCAGGTTCCCGCCTCCCGGCGCTATGTAGGCCAATTTGTGAACCAATCTCGTCAGAAGATTCAACGCCATATCTTGAACACACCTGCGGAAAAGCGCCAGACTTTCGGGTCGGCACTTCGATAGCCAAATGGCGCAGGCCCGGTCTCGACAAACACGAAGTCCTTACACCTGGAACCGAAGGACGCTTGAATGGCAAACACAGGACTTAACCTGGACCCGCGCAATTTTCGTTGTGCTGGCCGAACGTCAGGATTTGACTTGGGATTTGCGCGCTTTGGCGATGGCCCTCTCGACTGCGCGTTTGCGCGCAGCTAACGCCCAGCCAGAAAGAGAGGCACGCACACGGCCCCGAGTCGCACTGATCCCAGGAAGTTGAAGGGCGATCGGCTCCCGCCGGTTTAGCAATCCGCTCCCCTTGCCGGGGACCGGGGAAACACTGTGGCGCTTCGCGCGAACAAGTCAGCATTCGTCACGACCCAGCCGCGCAGCCACGACGCACCGGGTTTTTGAGGGGAGCCTGCGTTGAAGTCTTTTGAGTGTTCTCCCCCGTTTTCGGACGGCCGGGAGATGTGGAAGATGATGATTTCAGTGAAGCGGGAACAACTCTCAGGAACAGCGTGACGTACCTGATTTGTACCTTTTGACGAAACCGTCTGTTTGCGGTCGCCGCTAAGTTGTTTCGAATGTGGTGGCCAGAGACGGACTTGAACCGCCGACGCCAGCCTTTTCAGGGCTCAGATCATCGGATGACAACTGATTGATGCCACTGATGTTATTGTCGTCTT
>CAZPZE010000921.1:0-2413 GCA_964590625.1 uncultured Solibacteraceae bacterium | reverse complement strand
TTCGATCACCAGCATCACAAGCCGCGAGAGCAGGAACGAGAGCAGATACTCATGCCGCGGCATCGGCGTCGCGATCAGCCGTTTCAGCAGCTTCTTCTTCCGCGCATCCACCACCCCGAACGCCAGCCCCCAGATCGAGCTCCCCATCAGGTTCATCCCCAGCAGCCCAGGCAGCAGGAAGTCGATATACCGCGACCCCGGCTCGCGCATCAGCACTTCGCTCACCGCCACCGGATCCTTCCGCCCGCCTGCGATCTGCACCGCACGATCCGCCAGCATCCGCGCCGTGCGCGCATCGGGATTCGTATCGTCGTACTCGTACTGCACGCCGCTGCCGCTCGCAGCCGGTTCCGCCAGCAGCACGATCTTCCCCGTCCGCAACTGGTCGCGCCCTTCCGCCGCGCTGAACTCGCGCACATCGAGCAGCTTCTCCGCCCGCAGCGAAGCCGTGATCTGCGGCGTCACCGCACCTACCTTCACCACGTCCGCCGGACGATTCCGGAACGCCAGCCCCAATCCTGCCGCCAGCAATATCGGAAACAGAAACACCCAGAACACCGCCTCCGGTTCGCGCCGGAACTCGCGAAACCGCACCAGCGTGAGCTGCACAATCGGCCGGTCTCGAAAACTATTCTTCACGCAGATGCCTCCCCGTCAGCGCGACGAACACATCCTCCAGCGTCGCCGAATGCGTGCGCAGTTCCGTCAGCGCCACCCCCTGCCGGTTCACCTCATCCAGAATCGCCGGCACCGAACGATGCAGCTCATTCACCTGCATACGAGCGTTCCCGGCCTCCAGCCGTACATCGCTCACCCCTTCGATCGCCCGCAGTGTCTCCGGATCGAACGCCGCGCCGCCCGTCGCAAACTCCACCACGTTCTCGCCGCCAATCGACCCCACCAGTTCCCGCGGCGTTCCAAGCGCGATCTGCTTCCCGTGATCCATAATCGCCACGCGATCGCACAGCTTTTCCGCCTCATCCATGTAATGGGTGGTCAGCACAATAGTGCGCCCCTGCCGGCGGAATCCCTCAATCACGTCCCACAACTGCCGCCGCGCCTGCGGATCGAGCCCCGTCGTCGGCTCATCCAGAAACAGAAGCTCCGGATCGCCCGCCAGCGCGCACGCCAGCGCCAGCCGCTGCTTCTGCCCGCCCGAAAGTCCTCCCACGCGCGATTTCGCCTTCTCGCCGAGCTGCATCGTTTCGATCAGCTCCTCCGCCCGCGGACCCTGATCGTAGAAGCTGCGGAACATTTCCAGCGTCTCGATCACGGTCAGCTTCTCCGAAAGCTGCGTCTCCTGCAGCTGAATGCCGAGCCGCTGCCGCAGCGTCTTCCCCTGCGTGCTCCATCGCATCCCGAGCAACTCGACATCGCCCGCATCCGGCTCCGTCAGTCCTTCGCAGATTTCGATCGTCGTCGTCTTGCCCGCGCCGTTCGGGCCCAGCAACCCGAAGCACTCGCCGCGATGCACTTCGAGATCGAGGCCATTCACCGCAATCACATCTTTGTACTCTTTACGGAGTCCGCGCACACGAAGAGCCGCATCCGTAGCCGAGGGGGACATAACCGCCATTATCGTATGATCGAAAAATCGGCGCGCTCGAATCCCGTCTCACGTGGCTCGAAGACGCGCCGCACTCCAGCCAGCCCGAAATCCTCGTCGTCGGCGATTCCCGCATCGCCGAAGGTTTCTCCGCAGTCACCGCGAACGCCGTTGCCCTTATCGCCGATATATCATCGAAAAATCGGCGCGCGCAACGTCACTTCCGGTGTCCTCTGGATTATCCTCGCGCTCGCCGCATTCTTCGCAGCCGATAGCCTGCTCTTCCGCACCGGCTGGTACACGAAGTACCTCGAGCCCGATTCCAGCGCCGGTACGCTCGAATCGCATTTGTACTGGCTCGACAGCGCGCCCCGCTCCACCCAGCCCGAAGTTCTCGTCGTCGGCGATTCCCGCATCGCCGAAGGCTTCTCCGCAGTCACAGCGAACGCCGCCGCCGGCGGACGTCTCCACTTCTGGAACTTCGGTGTCTCCGGCACCACGCCGCGCGTCTGGTATTACGCGCTCCGCGCCGCCGACCCCACCCGCCGCCGTTTCGCCGCGATCGCGTTCGCGCTCGACACTTACTCCGATGACGACTGGTTCGCCGAGTTCGACCGCCGCACCAGCGATCAGAACTATCTCGTCATGCAACTCGGCCTCCGCGACTGCTTCGGTTTTGCCCAGTCGATGCACGATTTCCCCCTCGGCCTCCACGCCTTCTTCGGCTGCCTGTTCCGCGGCATCATTCTGCGTGATGATGTCCAGGCCCTCCTCGCCAAACCGACTGCCCGCCTCCCTCACGTTGCTGACTGGCGCGCCAACGGCCTCCGCTACATCACGGCATACGAAGGCATGCCCACAAACCTC
>CAZPZE010000920.1:0-3346 GCA_964590625.1 uncultured Solibacteraceae bacterium | reverse complement strand
ACCGTCACCGTCAGGGCCGCCATCAGGCAGGTTGCCGGGACAAACGCACGAATAGAGAGTGAACGAATGCTCAAATGACTCCTCACCGGTTGTTGATGAATGGGAACGGCGTGAATGCGCCGCTTCGCCCCATTGTCAAATTGTATACGCAGCACATTCTCCGGCGGTTGCGCGAATCGGTTCCTCTCAACGCGGATGGTAAATTGTCTGTGACATGTCGAAAAATTTCTATGGCAAGTGGATCGTAGTCGCATGCTGCCTGACGTTCGGTATCTCCACCGGGCTGCCGTACTACAACATGCCGTTTTTCTATGACTACTACAAAAACACTTTCCACTGGCAATTACACGACATCACTCTCGGCTTCCCCCTCGCCGCTCTCCTCACCCTCTGGGTGGGTCCTCTCATCGTTCCGCGCTTCAGCCCGCGCAAACTGATCGTCGCCGGAACCGCTCTCACCCTCCTTTCATTCGCCGGCTTCAGCCAGATGGGCGGCGACATCAACGTCTACTACTTCCTCTGGTTCCTTTACACCTTCGGCTACATCCTTTCCGGACCCATTCCGCACCAGATCATGGTTTCCCACTGGTTCAAGCGAAACCGCGGTTCCGCCATGGGCATCGTCTACGTGGGCGTCGGTCTCGTAGGCGCCATCACGTCGAAATACCTGGTTCCACCGCTGACCAACGCCACCTCATTTCGAACCACCCTGATGATCGTCGGCTTGGTGATGGTGGCCGCCTGGCCGATCTCGCTGCTCATCCTGAAAGACAAGCCGTCTGACGTCGGTCAGTTCGCCGACGGCGATACGCAGCCCCCACCCGATGTCCACCAGCAGTCCCACACCTTCGCCTATCTGCTCGGCCAGTGGTCGTTCTGGCTTCTCCTGATCGGCAGCCTCTGCTCCATCGGCGCTATCGGAGCCATCAATCAGCACATGAAGCTCGTCTTCGCGGAACAGGGATTCACGAAACAGTCCGCGCTCAACGCCGAGTGGGGAACAGCGCAGAGCTGCATTCTCTGGTCGAGCATCGTGGGCCGCCTGCTCATCGGCTGGTCCGCCGACAAGCTCTCCATGAAGTGGGTGATGACCGCGACTTACTTCATCGTCGCCGCCAGCATTCCGCTTCTGCTTTCCGTGAGCCCTTCGAGCGGCACCTATCCGTTCTCCATCGTGTTCGGCTTCGCAATGGGCGCCGACTACATGCTGATCCCGCTCATGGCCGCCAAACAATTCGGCGTGAATTCGCTCGCGCGCGCCATGGCCGTCATCCTCCCGGTGAACACCATCGGACAGACCTGGGTGCCGCTCGGCGTCTCATTCCTGCGTGAACACTTCGGAAGTTACGCGATGCCGATGAACGTCGTTCTCGGCGTCGCCGCGGTCGGAGCCATTTCGATCCTGCTCCTCCCCCGCGATACGGTCACCGCGAAGCAGGCTGCCTGATGCCCGTATAAAACAACCACGGATGCGCGCTGTCGTCCTCGCCCTCCGCAAGCGCGCGGCCTGACCGGTCGAACGTATCCGCCAGCCGCAGCCCCGCATTCGCCAGTTGCGCCGCGACCGTTACGCGTGAAGCATAGTAGTGCAGGCACGAATAGAAGTGCCCCGGGTCATTCAGCAGCGCGTATTCTCCCGCCACCATGCGCATCGGGCCCACGCGCCGGTGATTCCACGATCCGATCGCAAACTGTACCGCGCTCGATGCCAGCCGCACCGGGTTCCATGACCACCGTATCTTCGGCCCGGAAAACGCGTCCCGGTAATTCACGTTGTGGCACGAAAATCCCAGCACGCCGCCCGGCCGCAGCACGCGGCCTGCTTCGGCCAGCGCACTTAGCCGCCCCTCGTGCGGCAGCGCATCGATCACGTTCGCCGTCGCCAGCACGAAGTCGAATGATTCATCCCCGAATGCGCGCAGATCCCGGAAATCTGCCTGGCGGATACTGATGCCAGGAAGATTTTTCCGGAAGTAGCGCACCATCACCGGCGAATAGTCAATTGCTTCATATCGCCGCGCCAGCGGAGCCAGGTGGCGGGCCGTCCGGCCCGCCCCAACTCCCACATCCAGCACGTCACGCCCGGCGATCTGTTCCCGGTATTTCCGGAAACACGCATCCTCCGCCGGCACAATCGATTTCGAGAGGTAGTAGAGGTAAACACCCCGCGCGTAATAGACGGAGCGATTCACCTCGTCCTGCGCGATTGTTCCCGGCTGCACCACCCACGCCGCGCTCATCGCGAGACGGCGATCACGGCGCTCGCTTGCGTGCTTGCCCCGCCGTACGTGCACGAGAGTTTGTTGTCGCCGTTCGTTGCCCCGTTCGGCACCGTCAGATTGATCTGATAAAGCCCGGGACTTACTACACCGGCATAACTCACCGTTGCCGGCGCGCCATTGATCTGGCAAACAGGAAGCGTGGGCAATTGGCCGCTCTGCGTATCCGCATTCGCCACCAGAGTGTTGCTCGGCAGCCCGAACCCAACCGCCCACAGCGCGATCGTTTCATTCACCTCCGCCGGAGTCGAAGCTCCAGGATACAGGCTCGTCGGCCCAATCACGCTGTAATTCGCATGCGTCGCCGTGATGTGCTGATTATCTTTCAGCAGCAGGAACGTGGGCGACACCGTCGCCATCGTCACCTGAAACGGATCGCTCGCGACGCCGCCGTTCGTCACGACCACATTCACAGGCCCCATCGTGCTGTCCAGCGCGACAAGAGCGTTGATCTGATCCTTCCCGGTTGTGCATGGCGATCCCGTTGGCACCGCGCTGCAATAGTAAGAGACAACCGCAGGCTTCCCATTCACCGATACCTGCACGCCGTTCAGCGTTGGCTCCATATAACCGCCCAGATACGGCTGCGAGCCCACCCAGCCCAGACCGCTCGCCTGCGTCTGGCTGGAAACAAGGTTCGTGCCCTGAATCGCGATCCAGGTATTCTGCGAAATCGTCGTGCCGCCGTAAGCCGCCGTCACCGACGTGATGACCGGCTTCGGCTCCGGCGTCGTCGAAACGGTTACCGTTGCGCTCGCATTCGTCATGGTCTTCAGATACAGAGTGCCCGTGTCCGTGAACAGGGGCGCGCCAGAGAACACAAACGTCGTCCCGGTAACCGGCCCATAGTTACTCTTCAGATCGTATTTCCCAACCGGCCACAGGATGTCGAAGTAGTCGCGCGTATCGTAAAACCAGATACCCATCTGGCCCTCTGATTCATTTACAAAAACGCCCTGCGTGTTGTTCATATTGCCCGAGCCCACGCCTTCAACGACCACGTTGCCCTGCGTCCCCGCCGGAGTCGTGACGTTATCGGTACAGCAGTAAGTGCCGGGCGCGACTGC
>CAZPZE010000919.1:0-8851 GCA_964590625.1 uncultured Solibacteraceae bacterium | reverse complement strand
TACACCAGCGCCAGCAGACTCACGATCATCGCCACATGCAGCAGCCGCGCAATCATCAGCGCCCGCGCGATTCCGCACACCTTCGGAATGCTGAAAAGCTCCGATTCACTGTCGAACTCGTAGTCCTGGCATGAATAAATGATGTCGAACCCGGCGGTCCACGCGGTCACTGCGACCGTGAGCCACAAAATGCGCGGATCGAGCGATCCCCGCACCGCAATCCACGCCGCGGCCGGCGCAATCCCCAGTGCAAAACCCAGCACCACATGCGAAAAATGCGTGAACCGCTTCGTGAACGAATAAGAAAGCACCACGCCGAGCGCAAGCGGCGAAAGATGGAAGCACAGCGAATTCAGTTCCCAGGCCGCAAAAATAAACACCAGGCTCGATACGATCGTGAATCCCCAGCCGAACTGCTTCGAAAGCAGCCCCGCCGGAATGTGCCGCATCTTCGTCCGCGGATTCCGCCCGTCGATCTCTGCATCCACCAGCCGGTTGAACGCCATCGCCGCCGACCGCGCCCCCACCATCGCCACCACAATCCACAGCACGATCCGCCACTTATCCGGCGAATCGAAGCCGCTCTCCCGGAACGCCAGCAGCGCGCCCGTCAGCGCGAAAGGCAGCGCGAACACGGAATGCTCGAACCGGATCATTTCGAGCGTCAGCCTGAGGCGTTTCAGAAACATGCGGCGGGAATCTTCAGTTTATCGCCGCCTCCTCTGCTATGTTGGGCACGTGAGTGAAGAACAGCTTCGTGCGCTGCTCCAGAACGTCCGCGAAGGCGCCACCGGCGTTGACGAGGCCATCGATCGCATGCGTCATCTGCCCTTCGAAGATCTGGGTTTCGCCAAGGTCGATCACCACCGCGCGCTCCGTCACGGCATGCCCGAAGTCATCTTCGGCCTCAATAAAACGCCGGACCAGATCATCGGAATCGCCGGTGCCCTGCTCGCGCGCTCGGAAAACGTGCTCATCACCCGCACCACCCCGGAGGCCGCCCGCCTCGTGCTCGAAGCCTTTCCGCACGGCGAGCATTTTCCCGTCTCCGGCGCGATTCGCTTCTGGCGCAACCGCAAAGTCACCGGCAAAGGACGCATCGCCGTCGTCTGCGCCGGCACCAGCGATATCTTCGTCGCCGAAGAAGCGCAGGTCACCGCCGAGATCATGGGCAATGAAGTCGAAGCGATCCACGATGTCGGCGTCGCCGGCATCCATCGCCTCATGCATCACCGCGAGCGGCTGCAGCACGCGCGTGTCGTCATTGTTTGCGCCGGCATGGAAGGCGCGCTTCCCAGCGCCGTCGGAGGCCTCGTTTCGGCGCCTGTAATCGCAGTGCCCACCAGCGTCGGTTACGGCGCGAGCTTTCACGGCGTTGCCGCGCTGCTCGGCATGCTCAACAGTTGCGCCAGCAACGTGACGGTCGTCAATATCGATAACGGTTTCGGCGCGGGCTATGTCGCAAGCCTGATCAACCGGCTCTAATCCGTTTTCCGTTTCCAGCCGGTCTTCACCACCTGCCGCGCCCGCCCCAGCGCAAGCGATCCCTCCGGCACTTTTTCCGTAATCACGCTCCCGGCGCCGATGTAAGCTCCGCCTTCCACTTCAATCGGCGCCACCAGCGTGGAATTGCTCCCCACGAACGCCCCATCGCCGATCTTCGTCTTATGCTTCTTCTTCCCGTCGTAATTGCAGGTAATGGTTCCGGCCCCGATGTTCACGCCGGAACCAATCTGCGAATCCCCCAGATACGCCAGATGCATCGACTTCGATTTCCTGCCAAGCCGCGTGTTCTTCAGCTCCACGAAATTCCCGACATGCGCCTCTTCGCCGACTTCCGCCCCTGGCCGCAACCGCGAAAACGGACCCACGTGCGCATTTACCCCCAACTTCGCTCCCGACGCCATCGAAAACGCGAACACCTCTGCGCCGTCCTCAATTACCGTGTCGTGGAGAATCGCGCACGCGCCAATCCGGCAATCCTCACCGATCACCGTCTGCCCCGTGATCCGCGCAAACGGCCCAATAATCGTATCCATCCCGACCTTCACATCCAGATCGATCGTCACCGTCTCCGGCTTCTCGATCGTCACGCCCGAAAGCATCAGTTCGCGCGTCTTCCGCGCCCGTAAAATCCGATCCGCATCCGCAAGCTGAACCCGATCGTTGATCCCCAGCAGTTCTCCCGGATCCGCAATCTTCGTCGCCCCCACGCGCAGCCCGGTGCGATTCAGAATCTCGATCATGTCGGTCAGATAATATTCGCGCGCCGGATTATCCGCCCCGATCATCCGCACATGCCGCCAGAATTCGTTCGCATCGAAGCAATAGATGCCTGAATTGATTTCTTTGACAGTCCGCTGCGCCGGCGTCGCCGCTTTCTCTTCCACAATGGCCGTTACCGCACCATTGTGATCCCGGATAATCCGCCCATACCCGGTCGAATCCAGAACCTCCGCCGTCAGCACCACCGCCGCCGCCTGGCTCGATCGCTGCTTCTCCACCAGCGCTTCCAGCGTCTCCGCGCGGATCAGCGGACAATCCCCCACCGTCACCACAATCCGCCCGCCCAAACCCGAAAGTACCGATTCCCCGCACAGCATCGCGTGCCCGGTTCCCAACTGCTCTTTCTGCTCGAAGGTTTTAACGCCTGCGGCTTCCGCCACTTCGCGGACCGCCTCCGCCTGGTGTCCCACCACAACGAAGATCCGCTCCGGCGGCGCCACGCCCCTGGCCGCGGCAATGGCATGCTCCACCAGCGCCCGCCCCCCCGCGCGATGCAGCACCTTCGCCATCCGCGATTTCATGCGGGTCCCCTGCCCCGCTGCAAGAATTACGACCGTAACGTCATTCGGCATCACCTACCAGTCTGCCGCATTCCCGCTTTCGGGACGCGCGCCGGCTTTGTCCCGATGCCGCCCCGCCGCCGCGCTCGCCCGCGTTCGGCCAGCATCATCGCCACATTCGCCAGCGCCGCCGCGTCGTGCCGCGCTTTCAGCCGCCCCTTGTCCGCCCGATACTCCGTCAGCAGCGGGGCTTCCACCACGTCGATCCCCATCGCACGGATCGCCACGCTGTCATATTCCACCGGCGCCGCCGACTGCGCCGCGTACCGCCGCTTCACGCTCGCGGAAAAATGCGAGCTGTTCACCACCGCGCAGTCGATCAGCCCCGGCCCGCCATGCTTCATCAGTTCCGAGAGATGGTCCTGCGCCGTGAAGTCCGTCGTCTCTCCCGGCTGCGACATCAGGTTCATGAAGCACGCCTTCAGCGCTTTCGATTGCCGGATCGCCTCCGGAATTCCGCTCACCAGCAGATTCGGAATCAGGCTGGTGTAAAGCGATCCCGGTCCGATCGTGATCAGATCCGCATTCGCGATCGCATCCAGCGTTTCCGGCATCGGCTTCGCCCCGCGCGGCTTCAGCCGCAGCGTTTTGATCTTCCGATTGCTCCGCCCGATGCGCGTCTCCCCGCGCACGATCTTCCCATCCTCCAGCACCGCCCACAGCGACACATTCGACGCCGTCGCCGGAAAGATTCGTCCCGCGATGTTCAGCACTTCCGCCGATTGCCGCACCGCATCCGGAAAATCGCCCGTGATGTGCGTGAGCGCCGTCAGAAAAAGATTGCCGAAGCTATGATCCTTCAGTCCGCGTCCCGAAGAAAACCGGTACTGGAAAAGCCGCGAGAGAAGCGCGCCGTCTTCCGCCAGCGCCACCATGCAATTCCGGATATCGCCCGGCGGCAGCACGTCGAATTCCCGCCGCAACCGCCCCGAACTGCCGCCATCGTCGGTCACGGTCACAACTGCCGTGATGTCCAGCCAGGCGTCGCCTTTGAATCGTGGATGCGCGTATCGCTTCAGCCCGTTCAGCACCGCCGAGAGCCCGGTGCCGCCGCCGATCGAGACAATCCGCAGCGCCTCACTCATTCCCGATCATCTCGCAAGGCGGGGCTTCTGCCCTGCCGGGATGGCGCTGTGCGCCACAAACAATCATGAAAACCGCACGTCTCGATTCGCGTACCGGACGGCGGCTCCCCCGAGCCGCACGCCAGCCCCCGGCCGGCGTTGCTGGGGCAGAAGCTCTGCCTGGGTTTTCAGCGGTGTCGCCGGGCTTCTGCCCTGCGTTGTCACTGGCTGTCCGCACTATCTGCTGCCAGGAGCGCACGCAGGTCCGGTATCTGCTGCGCGAGCAGCATAAATTCCGGATCCTGCCGGGCCAACACCTTATTTTTGGGCTCGAGCGCGATGGCACGCTTCAGATTGTCGCAGGCGCCGGGGCCGTCCCCTCCCATCCCGCAGCACAGCGCGAGCGTGAACAGAATATGTTCGCCCTTCGGATCGAGCGCGAGCGCGCGCTCCAGATGCTTGCGCGCCGTATCGATATCGCGCGCATTCAGCCGTTCCACCCCGTAATTGAAGTGATCTTCCGCGGTCTTGAGTTCAAGGGCCGGTCCGTTCGTCCTTCGCTCGCAGATCTGCGCGTACGAACGGGCCTTGTCCGCAATATGCGCCGCCGGTCCCGCCGCTGCTTCCTTGAAGCGGGCGTGCGCGGCGCTGAATTTCTTCAGCGAAAACTCCCGGACCCCCTCCTCCCACGCTTTCATCTGCGATTGCAGCGCAGCGCGCGCCTGGGACGCGGCCGCCTCCAGTGCTGCTGCGGCCCGCACGTCCGCTGCCGATTTCACCGGAGCCGCCGGTTTCGCCGGCGCGGCACTCCGGGCCGGCGCCGGGGTCTTCGTGGCCTTCTTGGCCGGCGCTGCGGCAGTCGTTTTCTTGGTGGTTGGCATATTCAGGGACGAACCGCACGTTCGGCGGTCACATACCGTGGATTTATAGCAAACCGCGTTTCAGGATGCAACCTGATCGTCGTCCGCCTTTACTTATACTTGTGGGTAGCTCCGGATGAAGCTCCTGTTCGCCCTCGCTCTCCTGTCGTCCGCCGCCCTCGGACAAACCTTCCGGTCCACCACTACCATGATTCGCGCCGAGACCCTCGTCGAGGAGAACGGCCACGTCGTCAACGGTCTCCAGGCCTCCGATTTTGCCATTCAGGACGAAGGCCAGTCCCGCACAGTCGATGGTTTTAACGCCGAATCCGGCTCCATTCGCCTCATTCTTCTTCTCGATGCCAGCGGAAGCATGCAAACCGCCGTCCGCCAGCTCCGCGAGTCCGGCCTCGCTGCCATGTCAGCTCTCCATCCTGATGACGCCGTCGCCCTCATGACGTTCGACAGCAAGGCCACCGTCCGCGTCCCTTTCACTACCGATCGCAACGCCGTCATCGCCGGCGTTGCGAAAATACTTGGAAAACCCCTTGGCGGTTCGACCGATATTTATCGCTCCCTCGCCGGCGCCGCGAAATATTTCGGAAAGGATGCCTCGGTTCCGAACGTTATTCTGATCCTCACCGACAATGCCGCGCGCGCCGACACCACCGAAGCCACCGCGCTGCACGATCTCTGGGACGCCTCCGCCGCGGTCGATGCCCTCGTGGTTTCCAACTCTCCGCTCTGGGACGAAAAAATCTCGCAATCGCTCGTTGGAACGAAAATTCAGGACGTCCGCCGCATTACAAGCCAGACCGGCGGCGTCGTCCGTCAGACGCCGGATGTCCAGTCCGCCCTTCGCGACATGCTCGAAAACAGCCGCACCCGCTACACGCTCTTCTTTAAACAGCCCGATTCCCCGCCCGGCACCCTGCACCACATCAGCGTCACGCTCTCCGAAGCTGCACGCGCAAAGCATCCGAACGCGGTGGTCCGCTCGCGAACCGCCTACTACGCGGAATAATAGTTTCATGAAGCTCGCCCTTCTGCTCGCGCTCGGCTGCACCGCCACTCTTGCGCAGAGCTTCCCGACCGCCGCCGAGCTCGATTCCACCATCAATCAGGCAGTGCGCGAAGACAAAATCCCCGGCGCCGTCCTCCTCATTGGACACGCCGGCGCGGTCGTCTATCGCAAGGCGTACGGCGAGCGCGCCCTCGTCCCGTCCCACGAAGCCATGACGGCGGACACCATCTTCGATATCGCCTCGCTCACGAAGATTGTGGCCACCACCAGCGCCCTCATGAAGCTGTTCGATGAGGGCCGGTTCTCGCCGGACGATCTTGTCACGAAATACCTCCCCGAATTCCAGGGCGGCCACAGCCCCATCACCATCCGCGATCTGATGACGCACTTTTCCGGCCTTCGTCCCGATCTCGATCTCAAGCCCGCATGGAGCGGATACGAAACCGGCATCCACCGCGCCCTCACGGACAAGCCCGCCGGCCCGCCCGAAGTCAAATTCGTTTACAGCGACATCGATTTCGAGCTGCTCGGCGAGATCGTCCATCGCCTCAGCGGCATGCCGGAAAACGAATACGTCCGCAAAATTCTCTTCGAGCCGCTCGGCATGAAGGACACCGGTTATCTGCCCTCCCCTTCGCTCCGCCCCCGCATCGCCCCCACGGAAACCCAGGAGGATGGCGTCGTTCTTCGCGGCATCGTCCATGACCCCACCGCCCGTTACATGGGCGGCGTCGCCGGACACGCCGGCGTCTTCTCCACCGCCGACGATCTCGCGAAATTCTGCCAGATGATCCTCGACGACGGCGCCGGCTTATTCAAGCCGGATACCGTGAAGCTCTTTACTTCGCCCGCATCCCCGAAAGGTCAGACCAATATTCGAGGACTCGGCTGGGATATCAATTCGGTTTATTCCGGCAATCGCGGGAATCTGTTTCCGGTCGGGCGTTCCTTCGGCCACACCGGCTTTACCGGTACTTCGATCTGGATTGACCCCCAATCGAAAACCTACGTCATTCTGCTCACGAACTCCGTCCATCCGCACCTGCGCCCTGCGATCACCCCGCTGCGCCGCATCGTGGCAACGCTTGCCGCTGAAGGCGTCGGCTACAGCGGCGTTCTGACCGGACTCGACGTCCTCGAGGCCTCGAATTTCAAAGAGCTCCGCGGCCGCAAAATTGGCGTTATTACCAACCAGACCGGCATTGATCGCCACGGCAGGCGCAATGTCGATCTCATGGTCGAAGCCGGACTTAACGTGGTTTCGCTCTTCTCCCCCGAGCACGGTTTCGCCGGCGTGGAAGACCGCCCAGGCATCGAGAACACCACCGACCCCAAAACCGGCCTGCGCATCTGGAGTCTTTATGGCTCGACGAACCGTCCTACCCCAGCCATGCTCGCTGGAATTGACACCCTGGTTTTCGATATTCAGGACGTCGGCGTTCGCTTCTACACTTACGAATCCACCATGCTTTACGCCATGGAAGAAGCGGCGAAGGCCAAGATTCACTTCGTCGTTCTCGATCGGCCCAATCCAATTACGGGCACGCACGTCGAAGGCCCGATGCTTGATAAGGACCAGCTTTCCTTCGTCGGCGCCTTCCCCTTGCCTCTTCGCCATGGCCTGACGATGGGCGAGCTTGCCCGCCTCGAAAACGGCGAATTGGGCCTTGGCGCCGGTCTTGAGGTCATCCAGATGACCGGCTGGAAGCGCGATCAGTGGTTCGATTTCACGGCGCTTCCGTGGGTCAATCCCTCGCCGAATATCCGCAATCTGAACGAGGCCATTCTCTACCCGGCGCTCGCCATGCTGGAGTATTCGCCTAATTATTCCGTCGGCCGCGGCACTTCTGCGCCTTTCGAACAGATCGGCGCGGATTGGATCGATGGCGCTGCGCTCGCTGCTGAAATGAACGCGCGCGCCATTCCGGGAGTCCGCTTTCATCCCGTCCGGTTCACGCCGGCTTCATCGAATTTTCAGGGAAAGCTGATCCAGGGAATCGGATTTGAGCTGACCGATCGCGACCAATTTTCCGCCACCACGCTCGGTACCGAACTCGCGCTCGCCCTCGGAAAACTCTACCCCGGCCGGATTAAATGGGACGCCAGCCTCCGCCTGATCGGCAATCGCCCCACCATGGCGGCGTTCGCGGCATCCGCTTCAGAAGCCGATACGATGGCCGCCGCTCAGTCCGGCGTTGCCGCATTTCAGCAACTGCGCGCCAAATACCTGCTTTACCAATAAACGAAACAAAAAAAGGGGTGCCCCTGGGGCACCCCTTTATCCCGTTACTTCCGTTTTGAAATCAGGCAACAGCCGACGTGGCTTTTTGAGTCCGATTCTTGCTGCCCGCCGGACGGCCGCGCTTTTTCGCTTCCACCATCCAGGCTGGCGGACGGCCCCGGCGCTTACCTCGTCCGCGCGCGAGCCGTTCCAGACTCATAATCGCTTCTTCCAGCTGTTCTCGTTCCTGGCGGAGTTCGGCCAGAATTTTCGAGACATCCATACTCAACCTCCAGGGTCAGATCTGTGTTCTCTATTCACTGATTCCTCACCCGAGCAGTTCCGGATACGGAACAGGAACGAGCAAATCAATAGAACCCACAGTTAAATTTGTAACCTACTAGACGCAGCGAACGCAAGCTTGCGTTCCGATTTCAGAACGGAAATTACATTAACCGGCACCAGTACCGGGAGGGGCTACCTCTCGACGCCTTGAGCGCCAGTAGTAATAGAACGGTAATCCGAGCAAAATCAATGCAATTCCTGCCAGAGATTGAACAGGTCTTTCCCGCAAAGTACTAAATTCCAGCGCAGCGGCCCCTACCAGGAAAAGTACGGGGATTACCGGATATCCAAGAGTTTTATAAGGACGAACCAGATCCGGCCGCTTCTTTCGGAGCACAAAAACCGAGGCAGCAGCCATAGCATACAGTATCCAGCTGCCGAAAATCACGAAATTAAATAGATCGTCGTATTTTCCCGAGAGCACCAGGAGCGCCGCCCAGCCTGACATCATCAGGATCGAGACGCCCGGTGTTCGGAAAACCGGATGAACG
>CAZPZE010000918.1:0-5794 GCA_964590625.1 uncultured Solibacteraceae bacterium | reverse complement strand
GTGACGGCGCCATCGGCGACTTCGATGACGCGGGTGGCGAGCTGATCGAGGAAGTAGCGGTCGTGCGAGACGAAGACGACGGTGCCGTGGAATTCGCGGAGGGCGTTGAGGAGGACGTCTTTGGCGCGGATATCGAGGTGGTTGGTGGGCTCGTCAAGCAGCAGGAAATTTTTCGGCGTCATCAGCATGCGGGCGAGGGCGTAGCGGTTGCGTTCGCCGCCGGAGAGCACGCCAATGCGTTTGAAAACGTCGTCTTCGGAGAATAAGAAGGAGCCGAGGATGTTGCGGAGCTCGGTGTTGGAGGCGCGGGGCGCGACGGAGCCGAGATCGTCGAGGATGGTGGCTTCGGGATCGAGGACTTTGTACTGATCCTGCGCGAAATAGTCGGGCTCGGCGTTGTGGCCGAGGGTGTATTCGCCGGCGGAGACGGGCTCTTCGCCCGAGAGCAGTCGAATGAGCGTGGACTTCCCTGCTCCGTTGACGCCGACGAGCGCGATGCGGTCGCCGCGCTCGATGTGGAAGGTGGCGTTCGAGAAGACGAGCTTCGGTCCGTAGCTTTTCGCGACGCCGCGCATTTCGGCGACGATGCGTCCGCTGGGCTTGGGCTGCGGAAAACGAAAGTGGATGGTTTTTTCTTCAGCCGGGAGCTCGATGCGCTCGATCTTTTCCAGCTCTTTGATGCGGCTCTGCACCTGCTTCGCTTTGGTGGCCTGATAGCGGAAGCGGTTGATGAAAGCTTCGAGCGCCTCGATGCGCTCGCGCTGATTCCTGTATGCGGCTTCGAGCTGGGCGCGCTTTTCGGCTTTCTGTTGTTCGTAGCGCGAGTAGCCGCCGGTGTAGAAGTGGACGCGCTTGTTCCAGATTTCGGCGATTTTGGTGACGGTGACGTCGAGGAAGTAGCGGTCGTGCGAGATCAGGACAAAGGCGTGCGGGTAATTCGAGAGATAGCCTTCGAGCCAGTTGCGGGCTTCAATATCGAGGTGGTTGGTGGGCTCGTCGAGGAGTAGCAGGTTGGGCTCTTCGAGGAGGAGTTTGGCGAGCGCGATGCGCATCTGCCAGCCGCCGGAAAATTCTTCGACACGGCGTTCCCAGTCGGTGCGGGGGAAGCCGAGGCCGGCGAGGACGGCGCCGACGCGGGACTCGACGTTGTAGGCGTCGCGCGCGGTGAGCTCGTCCTGAATTTCGTGGTAGCGTTCGGCGATCTGGCGGTATTCGGGGCTTTCGTGATCGAGCTCCGCCATGCGGTGGGCGAGGTCTTTCTGCTCCTGTTCAAGGGCGCGGAGAGCTTCGAAGACCGACATGCATTCGGCGAAGACGGTGCGGCCGGTGAGATTGATGCCATCCTGCGGGAGGTAGCCGGCGCGGACGGCTTTGGCGGCGTTGACGGAGCCGTAATCGAGCGATTCGATGCCGCCGAGGACCTTGAGGAGTGTGGATTTGCCGGTGCCGTTGGCGCCGACGATGCCGACGCGTTCTTTCGGCGTAATCAGCCAGTTCAGGTCTTCAAACAGAATGCGGGGGCCGAAGCGTTTTCCGGCTCCGGAAAGCTGGATCATTGGGATTTTTCGGGGGTGCTAATGAAATTATAGCGAGGGGAGGCAGGTGGCTGAATGTGGCCGATCAGTGCGATGATAAAGGAGGGTTGGCGATGAGAACCGCGGATTTCCAGGCCGAAGTAACGCGAGACGGACAAATCGCCGTACCTCCTGAAGTTGCGTCACAACTCGGACAGGGCGAGAAAGTTCAGGTTTCGCTGCGCTGGGGATCGACCGAAGATGAAGACTGGAAGGCGGCTGGGCGTAAGTCGTTCGCGGCCGCGTATGATCCCGACGATACGGTCTACGAGTTGCTTGCTGACGATTCTGCTACGTGACACTTTTGCGTGGGGATGTCGTCCTGTTACGGATTGACTTCCACCAAAGCTCGGGCGGCAAAGTGCGCCCTGCTGTCGTATTACTGGATACCGGTGACGACGATTTTGTCGCCGCACCCGTGACATCGAAGATGCGATCCTCGCCTTTCGAGGTGGCCATCGGCTCGTCGGACGCCAAACGTGACATCGTCCGAACGCTGGGGCGGCTTGCAGAGCCGGATCTGAGGGCGTTGTCGGAGGCTCTGCGAAGAGCGTTCGCCTATTAGAGCCAGTATTGCCAGTGGCCGCCGATAACGACGTACGCGGCCAGCGCGGCGTTGGTGGCGGCGTGCATCAGGATGCAGTCCCAGAGATTGCGGGTGCGGACCATCCACCAGTTGAAGATGATGCCGGTGACGAAGCCCACGTCCCAGAAAGAGCCGTGCTCAACGGCGAAGATCGCGGCCACCAGCCAGAAAGCCTGCGGGGTATAGGCGCCGAGCGGGACGCGGGTGAAATCTCTCGAATCGATCAGCCAGCGCATCAGCCAGCCGCGCCAGAAGAGCTCTTCGAGAATCGGCACGGCGATGACGCTGATCGCGATGCGGAGGAAGAGAAACACCGCGTCGTTCTTTGAAGCAGGCGCGGTATTGCCGACCGGGTGGCCGGTGATCGGGTTATCGAACAGGAGCAAGTGGTGCCAGCCGGGCACGAGAACATCGGGCCCCACCCAGACGAAGAAGGCCGCGATGCCGAGCAGAATGCTCAACAGCGGTTTCGTGGGAGCGGCGCGCAGAACCGGGAGAGAAACTGCGGCGATCGCGGCGAGCGACAGAACCAGGCGGACGGAAACGGGAACCGGAGCGACTGCCTGCAGGGCGAGAACCGCAATGAAGACAGCAAACGGGAGTACGTAGGGGACCGCGGGGTGCCGGAAATTCAAAACAGATCAGAACAGCGAGTTCGAGCTGGCGACCGTCCGGGCAATGGACGCGTGCGCCAGGTAACGGTACGGATTCACCGGTGTCGAGTGGATGCGCACTTCGTAATGGAGGTGCGGACCCGTGGCGCGGCCCGTCATGCCGACGAGACCCAGCGTCTCGCCCTGGCGGATTTCCTCGCCTTCCATCACGTTGATCTTCGAGAGATGACCGTACAGGGTCTGGTATCCGTTGCCGTGATCGATGATGACGCAGCGGCCGTATCCATAATTCCAGCCGGCCAGGCTCACGACGCCATCGGCTGTGGCTTTCACCGGGGTTCCCATGGGGGCCGAGATGTCGACGCCCGTGTGGCGCGCGCCTTCACCCGAGAACGGATCGGTGCGTTCGCCGAAACCGCCCATCAGGCGACCGGTGACCGGCCATAGACCGGGGAGCACGTTCTGGTCGCCGCGCGTGAAGATGTTGCTGCTGCGGCGGCTCAGGTTTGTCGTACGAAGGTAGTTGTACTCAGCGAGCGTTTCGCCCATTGAGGGAACGAGCGGCGCTTCGCCGGCGAGATCCGCCGAACCGGCGATCTCATTGCGGATTCCGTAGGCCGTGGAAACTTCGGTTGCGAGGACCTGGAGGGTGGCTAACTGCTGGTTGGTCTGCTTGACCTGCTTCTGGAGGGTATCGTACCGTTCGCGGAGGACTTCCGTTTCGTGCTGGAGGGCGTTGTAGTTGGAAACTTTCAGGGCCATCCTGGCATAACTACCTGCCACGCCGAAGAGGCAAAGCAGCACAAATCCAAGGACGCCGAACGCACCGTATAGAAAGCGATGGGGTACGTGAACACGACGCAACCGTCCATGGAGCGAGTGGGCCAGAACAACGATGAAATAATCCTGCTTCAAATACCTTCTCCTTGACGCCTTCCGCATACGAACAATGCGGTTCGGAGGCGGCGCCTATGGGGGATTAGTTTTTTGAATTCGCGGCTTTCAGAAGTCCTGCCCAAGGGGGCGGCCACGCGTTACTGCTTAAATCAAGAAACTCAGGTTAACACTCATTAAGGTTGCAAGTCAACCCAAATCACTGCTAACATCCCGGCTTGCCCACCAGTATACCCGGACGCCATTTCGCCCGCAATCTTATCCAAAGTAAAAGTCTTTTATTTCAACTAGTTAAGCGGGATTTTCAGCAGCGCTATATCGGCTCCGCGGCGGGCTGGGTATGGAGTATTATTCACCCCTTGGTGCTCTGGGCAAGTTACGTGTTTATCTTCCAGACGATGGGGCTAAACCCCCAGCCGAACTACGCTTTGGTGCTGTTTGTGGGGATGCTGCCGTGGTTTCTTTTCAGCGAATCCGTGATGCGCGCTTCGAACTCGATTGTGGAGCACGGGAACCTGATTACGAAGACGATGTTCCCGTCGGAAATTCTGCCGGTGTCGATTTTTCTGTCGTCACTGGCGAGCCATGTGGTGGTCACGGTGATTGCGGCGGTGGTGGGAGGCGTAGTGGTCGGCGACCTGGGACCAGCGATGCTGCTGCTGCCGGTATGGGCGCTGCTTGCCGCGCTGTTTTCGATCGGGGTGGGGTGGATTACGGCGGGCCTTCAGGTGTATCTGCGGGACACCGCGCAGGTGGTCACAGTGCTGATGACGTTCTGGTTCTGGCTGACGCCGATTTTCCTGCCCGAAGCGAAGTATCAAAGGTGGGGACGGCTGGGAAGCGCGATTCTGCGATGGAATCCGATGACGTATTTCGTGCGGGCATACCGGTTTATGCTGCTGGGGCAACCGGAGCGTGTGGTGCACGATATCGCGGTGGCGACGGTGTTCGCCGTGTCGGCTTTCGTGCTGGGCGGGCTGTTTTTCAGGCAGATGAAGAAGGGTTTCGCGGACGTTCTGTAGCGCAAAATCCGAGTTAGAATACGGGACGTGAAGGCTGTCGGGGTCCTTCTGGCTGCGCTGGCGGCGAGTGCGCTGTGGGCGCAGAGTCCGGTGGTGGTGTCGGGGCAGGTCACGGATGCCGCGACCGGGTTGCCGATTGAAGACGCGACGGTTTCGATTGCGGATCAGCTTCGGTACACGGATTCCGCAGGGCGGTATAGTTTCGACGCGATGGCGCCGGGAAGCGTCGCGGTCCGGATCACGGCGCATGGCTACGTCGCGTTCAACGAGAATGCGGTATCGATCACTGCGGACCAGGCAGTCCACAATTTCAAGCTTTCTGCGACGGCGACGATTATCGGCAAAATCAGTGCGCCGGATGCGGAATGGCGGCGCGCCGGATTCGTGTTGTATCTCCTGCAGGAAGACTTCACGGATGGTGTCCGGCGATTCACCGCGCATACGCTGACTGGTAATCCGATACCGGCCTACGCCTCGGGCACCGGCCCGGACGGTGAGTTCGAGTTCCCTGCGCTGGCGACCGGACGGTACATCCTCTATGCGGCTCCCCCGTTCGGAACTCACCTGTTCTTCAGACAGGATCAGAACGGCAACGCGGTGATCCAACATCCGGACGAAGGCTACGTACAGACCTTCTTCCCAGGTACGACGGATTTTGCCGCGGCGATTCCGATCACGGTGGCATCCGGCGAAACCAGGGCAGCGGATTTCACGCTCATCAAGCGGCCGTTCTATCGCGTGTCGGGGCAGATTGACGAGACGCTCGATGGATCCGGATGGACCATGGAGATCGCGCGCACGGGAGAAGGAGTCAGCCAGGAGAATTATTCCGGTAAGATCACCGACGGGAAATTCCTCGTGGAGGGATTGCCGCCTGGTTCTTACCAGATACAGGAGATCAGCACCCCTCCGAAAATTGAGCCCTCCGCGCGCGGAGGCGGGATACAGATGCAGTTTGCGATACGGAGGGTGGGCGAGGGATTCTCCATTACCGACCACGACGTCACGGACCTTCATGTGGCGTTGCTGCCACCCGCGACGGGCCCGCTTTCCACAACCGGGCAATTTCGACTGGCCAGCGATGGAACGCTGCCGGGTGGGCTC
>CAZPZE010000917.1:0-18019 GCA_964590625.1 uncultured Solibacteraceae bacterium | reverse complement strand
CCCGCCCGCCGCGCATAAATGCCTGAATATTTCCGGTCTCGCACGCGGCGGATGGATCGAGCCGCTTGCCGTTTGTGTCCGTGAAAGACGTTGCCGGCAGCGTCACCGTTTGTCCCGGCGGAAGCGCCGGAATAATGCGGGCGTACTTCGAGTTGACCTCAATATGAGCTTCCAGCCACGAAGCTGTGTCGTTGTTGGTGACCTGGATTTGTCCATCGCCACAACTCAAAGAGCCGGTCAGGCTGATCCGAGGTAACGGCGCTTCCTTCGGCTCTGAGCGAAAACGCGGGGCAAGAAGGAAACCTGCGACTGCCAGCATCGCCATCGCGGCGAAAACCATGAGCACCCGGCGCCCGGCAGGGTTGCGCGCGAGCCTTTCTTCTGTTTGCGTCGCCACGCCCTATCGCTCGTGCGGATCTTCCAGATAGGTATATCCGTGCAGTCCTTCTTCGTAGAATCGCAGCAGGCGGCCCGATTCCTCATACCCCAGCCGGCCTTCGCGAACCGCTGCTTCCACGCTCTTGCGCAGCCGGGCAATCATCGCGTCCGGTTTGTACTGAACGTAGTCCAGCACCTCGCGGACCGTGTCGCCCTTGATCACTTCCTCCAGCATCACTTCGCCTTCGGGGCTCAGACGAACGTGCACCGCATTCGTATCGCCGAACAGGTTGTGCAGATCGCCGAGAATCTCCTGGTACGCGCCCACGAGGAACGTCCCCAGATAGTAGTCGCCGCCAGAATACGGATGCAGCGGCAGTGTGCGCTTCACGTCGCGGCGGTCGATGAACTGATCCACCTTGCCGTCGGAATCGCACGTGATATCGCCGAGCACCGCGTGCTGCGTCGGCTTCTCATCCAGCCGGTGAATCGGCATCACCGGGAAAAGCTGCTTGATCGCCCAGCTATCCGGCATGCTCTGGAACAACGAGAAGTTGCAGAAGTAGGTATCGGAAAGCGTCGCATCAATGCCTTCGAGCTCTTCCGGGAAGAAGTCCAGCTCGCGCGCGAGCTTCTGGATCTTCCGGCAGATCGCCCAGTACATATTCTCCGCCACGCAGCGCTGATCGAGCGGCAGATACCCCAGGCTGAAAAGGTTGAGCGCGGAATCGAGCGCCTGCTGGGCATCGTGATAAGCCTCGAGCAGATTGCGCTGGTTCACCGAGCGGTAAGTCTCCTGCAGATCGATGAGCGGTTGTTCGGGATCCCCCGACAGTTCCTGCGGCACTTCCTCTTCGCCCATCCCGGAAACGCCGAGAACGTTGAACACCAGCACGCTGTGATACGCCGCGATGGCCCGTCCGCTCTCGGTCACAATCGTCGGATGCGGGACGTTCGACTCATCGCACACATTCTGGACGTGATAGATGATGTCGTTCGCGTATTCCTGCAGCGTGTAGTTAACGCTCGATTCGAAATCGGTCTGCGAACCGTCATAGTCGATCCCCAGCCCGCCGCCCACATCCAGATAGCGGAGCCCGGTCGCGCCTTCGCGCCAGAGCTCAACATAAATGCGCGCCGCTTCGTTCACCGCGCCCTTCACCTGCCGGATGTTCGTGATCTGGCTGCCGAGATGGAAGTGGAGCAGTTGCAGGCAGTCCGCCATGCCGAGCATCTTGAGCTCCTGCAGGGCGCGCATCACTTCCGAAGTGCTGAGACCGAATTTCGAGCGGTAGCCGCCGGAAGATTTCCAGCGCCCGGACCCGCGGCTCGCCAGCTTGGCGCGAATCCCGATCATCGGCCGCACGCCGACGCGCTCGGAGTATTTCGCAATCAGCGCCAGCTCCGTGTATTTCTCGACCACCGGAATGATCTTGCGGCCGATCTTCTGGGCCAGCATCGCCATTTCGATGTATTCGTCGTCCTTGAAGCCGTTGCAGATGATCGGCGTTTCGTTATCGGCCAGCGCCATCACGGCCAGGAGCTCGGGCTTCGAGCCGGCTTCGAGACCGAACCTGAACGGCCTGCCGAATTCCAGCACCTCTTCGACCACCTGCCGCTGCTGATTGACCTTGATGGGATAGACGCAGCAGTAACCGCCGCTGTAGCGGTGTTCCTGAATGGAGGTCGCGATCGCGTCATGCAGCTCACCGAGGCGGTGCTTCAGGATCTCCGCGAAACGAATCAGAATGGGGAGCGAAATACCGCGGAGCACCAGCGTATCGATCAGTTGCTTGAGATCGATGCTCCGCTGTGGATCTTTCTCGGGGTGAACACGAATGTGGCCGTTCTCGCCAACCGAGAAATAGCCTTTGCCCCAGCGCGCAACGTCGTACAGCTCGCTGGCGTCCTGCGGATTCCAGCGCTCGGTGGGCTCCATCACGAGGGAACCCTTGCGTCCGTTCTTTTCCAACTTTACGTTTTCCTCGTTCACAAAATCGAAACTTCCGCGCCTCACAAAATAAGATGCGCCCGGAACTATTAGTGTCCTTCGGATTGCCCGCCGTCGCAAGAAAAAGTTTCGGCCAAACGGCGGGACTGTCACAATGAAGGTTCATGACGGAACCTTCGCTGGCAGAACGGCTCACGGCGGTGCGCGAACGGATCGCGCGGGCATGCGACCGGGCTCGCCGAAACCCTGCATCCGTGCGTCTGCTCGCCGTCACCAAAATCTTCGGCCCGGAGGTGATCCGCGCTGGTTACGACGCCGGCCTGCGGGAATTCGGCGAAAATTACGTTCAGGAAATGGAGCGCAAATCGGCCGCCGTGGCCGATCTCGCGGGCGCCCGTTTCCACCTTATCGGACATCTGCAATCCAATAAGACGAAAAAAGCCGCGCAGTTGTTCTCCGCGATCGATTCGGTCGATTCGGTCCGGCTGGTTTCGCGGCTGGACGGGGAGAATACACCGCTGGACGTCACGATCGAGGTCAAGCTGTCGGAGGAGGAGGCCAAAACGGGAGCGGATCCGTCGGCGCTCGGTGAGATCGTGGCCGCGGTGCGCGCTTCGAAAAATCTCACGCTGCGCGGGCTGATGACGGTGCCGCCGTGGTCGGAAAACGCGGAGCTTTCGCGGCCGTATTTCGTGCGGCTGCGGGAACTGGCGGCAGAGCACGGGATCGGCGAGCTTTCGATGGGGATGTCGAACGATATGGAAGTCGCGATCGAAGAAGGCGCCACTTGGGTGCGAATCGGCACCGCTCTGTTCGGCAGCCGGAAACCGCTGCTGGGCAGGAAATGACGGGGAAGACGTGACGCTTGGCTATCATGCACCGCCGCCTGGCTCGCCAACAGGCGTCGCCGATTACGCGGAGACGCTGCGGCGCGCGCTCCTGAAAATTCCCGGGCCGGACCGGCCTGATCTGAACCTCTACCACCTCGGCAACAATCGCCTGCATGCGGCCATCTACAGCCAGGCGATCCGGACGCCGGGAATTGTCGTACTGCATGACGCTGTCCTGCAGCATTTCCTGATCGGCACGCTGACGCGCGAGCGGTACATCGAAGAGTTCGTCTACAACTACGGGGAATGGAATCGCCATGTGGGCGAGGAGTTGTGGAATGACCGCGCGGCGTGCGCCATCGATCCGCGATATTTTCGCTATCCGATGTTGCGGCGCGCGCTCGAGCGGCAACTCGCGGTGATCGTGCACAATCCAGGAGCGGCGGCGATCGCGCGGGAGCACGGCGCCCGCGACGTGCGGATCATCCCGCATTTCTTCGAACCTGCGGCGCGTCCCGATGCGGCCTCGACCGAGCGATTCCGGCAGCGCATCGGCGTGGAACCGGGGGCGTTCCTGTTCGGGATCTTCGGCTATCTGCGGGAGACGAAGCGCGTGCTTCCATGCCTCGGCGTGTTCCGCCGGCTGCATGCAGTCCTGCCGAACACGGCGCTGCTGATCGCGGGCGAAGTGGTGTCCGGCGATCTGCGGCGGCTGCTCGAAAACCCGGGCGAACAGCCTGGCGTGCGGCGCATCGGCCATCTTTCGGACGAGGATTTTCGAATCGCGGCCGAAGCGGTCGATTGCTGTCTGAATCTGCGATATCCGCCGGCCGGCGAGACATCGGGCATTGCGATCCGCCTGATGGGGATCGGCAGGCCCGTCATCCTCACGGAGAGCCTGGAGACTTCGGAGATTCCGGCCGCGGCGGCGCTGCGGGTGCCGCCGGACGCGGAAGAAGCGGAAGTCCTGTTCCGTCAGATGGCGCTCGTGGCAGGCCACCCCGATATCGCGCGTCAGATTGGCGAGGAGGCGGCGCGCCATATCCGGACCCGGCACCGGCTGGAGGACGCGGCCGGGCAGTACCGGCAAGTGATTGAATCGATTGGAGCTTGGGTCGGCACAGGAGCCGTTTGATTGACCTCGGGCAGCCAAGTGCGCTATGTTGCAAGACATAGCTCTCTAATAACAGAAGGCGCGATAGCCAAGTGGTAAGGCAAGGGTCTGCAAAACCCTTATTCGTCGGTTCGATCCCGACTCGCGCCTCCAGTCCTCACCTTCCCGCATATTTTTCGGCATCCCGAGGCTTCTGCGGCCTGCTCATCGGTATTGGGATTGGGCGGTTCGGCTATCCGCCGCTGATTCCGATCCTGATCAAAGCCGGCTGGTTCTCGGCCGCGCAGGCAGATTACCTCGGCGCATTCAACCTGGCTGGGTACATCGTTGGGTCGACGCTCTCCGGCATTCTGGCACACCGGCTGAAGGTGGCGGCGTCGGTCCGGATCGCGATGCTGACGGTTGTTGCGGGGTTTTTCGCGTGCGCGTGGCCGCTCGGCTATCCGTGGTTCGTGGCGTGGCGGCTGGCGGCGGGAATCGCGGGCGGCGTGCTCATGGTGATCGGCGCGCCATCGGTACTGGTCTCGATTCCGGCCGAGATCCGCGGACGAATCGGCGGCATCCTGTTCACCGGCGTCGGCGCGGGAATGGCGCTGGCGGGGACCGTGATCCCCATCTTCGCCGGATGGGGCGTACGGGAAGCGTGGATCGCGCTCGGCGCGGCTTCCGGGCTTCTGACGATCCTCGCGTGGCGCGGCTGGGGCGGCGAACTGCCGGTCTCCTCGCACAAGAGCCACGGCGGCAGCTTTTCCTGGGTGCTGTTCTGGCTGCTGCTTGCGTACGTGACGAACGCGATCGGCTTCGTCCCGCACACGGTGTTCTGGGTGGACTACATCGCGCGCGGATTGGGGCGCGGCGCTACGGTTGGCAATCACTATTGGGTGCTGCTGGGCGTTTCGGCTGCGACCGGGCCGATCCTCGCCGGATGGCTTGCCGATCGGATCGGATTCTCTCGCAGCCTGCGCGGCAGCCTGATCGCGAAGGCGGTCGGGGTGGCGATTCCGCTGTTCTGGAACGGGCCGATCGCGCTCACGCTGTCTTCGATCGGTGTTGGCAGCATGGCGATCGGGATCGTGTCGCTCGCGGCCGGACGCGTGGGCGAACTCGCGCCGGCCAGCCAGCAGAAACGTGTGTGGGGGTGGATGACCGCCTCCTTCGCGGTGGCGCACGCCTCGACCGCGTTCCTGCTTTCGGCGCTGTTCGCGAAAACCGGATCTTATTCGGGGCTTTTCACTATCGGGGCGGTCGCGCTGCTGGCTGGCTGCGGCTTCGATTTGATCAGTTCGATGGGAAGGCGTGTCGATTCCGCTTGACCTACCCAGCTCGCCACATATTCTTATTCCCTATAGACTTGGACATGACTACTCCAATCCAGATGGCCCGCTCCGCTCGACAGCCGGTCTCCGTTCGAGAAGGGAGTTTCCTGCTTATCGGACACGATTCTGCCGCGCGTGGCCGACGTTCTCGGGGGACGATTTACCGCTACGTCGATTACTTCATCCACCCGGACTTCGGTGGCGGCCAGACGATTCTCTACGATGCTTTCGCCGGGGTGAGCGACTGCAGTCGGATGACGGTACGAATTTCTCCGAATGCGGTTTGTGACGCTACTCGTGCCGAGCCGGGACATCGGTTTTCAGTTCAGCGGCGATCTGATCAGGGCCGGGCGAGTTACGCGATCGGCGCTTTCAATGGGGCGCCGGATAACGGCCTCAGCGATTCCGCGGCGCGCGTGTCTCTGACGCCGTTCGCGACCGACAACGAGAATCCCCTGCGCGGGCTCGGATTCGGCATCGGCACATCGTCCGGCAGTGTGGATGGCGAGGCGCCGCCGTCGTACAAGACGTTCGGTCAGAATTCGTTTCTGCCGTTCGCCGCAGGGGTGATTGAGGCGGGCCGCCGTCAAACTTTGCGCAATTCGCCATCGTCGTTGGACGGCCAATCCGAAAATGCGACGTACACTTCGCGGCCGGCTGGAGTTATCCAGAAGTAGTAGCCCTCGTACCACTCCAATACTGGATGAGCCGGCGGCATCCCCGGCAGTTCCAGAGGATCGCCGTTCCCTGAAAGCTTGTACGCCTTCGCGAGACCATCGTTCACGAGGGTGGCTATCGCCTGATCAACCTGTTCGGGCGTCACGGTACATCGGCTGGCTGCGGCGCAATCGCTGACGTCGCGAAGAATCTTCGCGCGGTCCTCATAGTCATCGCAGATCGAATCGAGTACAAACATCCGGACCAGCGTCGGGTGGTCGGTCATCCAAGTTCCATTCCAGTGTGCTGTCGGGCCTAATGTCGGGGAAAAGGGGTCTGTCCCCTTTTTGAGGTTAATACCAATCGTCCAGATGCAGGCCCGGCACTCGCGAGAATTCCTTCGTATTATGCGTGACCAGCCGCGCGCCGTGCGCGAGCGCGGTGCCGGCTATCAACGCGTCCGTCGGACCGATCGACAACCCCGCCTTCTCCAGGTCATACCGCAGACTCGTCGCCCTCGCCGCCGCGCGGTCGTCGAACGGCAGAATCGTCATTGCAGAAATCAACCTCTCCAGATCGCGCTGCCGCCGCGGCGGATCGCTCGATTTCAGCGCCGCGAACTCCAGCTCATACAGCACCACCGCCGGAATCGCAATTTCGTCCGGATTCGTCCGCGCGAGGCGCTCGGCCACGCGGCCGATTCCCTTCATCGCATGAATCACCACATTCGTATCGAGCGCGAACATCAAAGGCTCTCCCGCCGGGCATCTCGTCCGTAGCCGTCGCGCAGAAGATGCGCGTCGGGAAAAGCGTCCGGTTTCCAGCTGCCGAACATCTTCAGGATTTGAGGCGGCCATTCCGTCGCCACGCGGCGGCGAATCGCCTCCGCAATCCATTTGCTTGCCGGCTCCCCGGAATTTTTCACATACTTCTTTACCAGAGCTTCCGTCTTCGCGTCCAGATAAACTGTGATTTGCCCCATAGTCTGTGCGGACCAGGACACGCTTGCACCTGAAGTTCCAAAAGACTGCCGCACGATCGAACTTTCCGGGCGCGCAGACCGTTATCCTATAAAAAGATGAGCACTCCGGAACGCCCGCAGCAGGGCACACGATCCGGCCGGCGGGCGACGGGAGCGCGGCGCGTACAGGGCGGCTCGAAACTGGCACGGGCGCTGATGTCCCCCGTGGGCAAAGCTTTCCTGGTGCTGGCGCTGGTGACGGTCGTCAGCGGCGCGGGCGTTTTCATCTACTACTACCAGAAATACGCGAAGCTGATCGACGACCGGCTGAAGGGCGGTCCGTTCCAGAGCACGTCGCGCATTTATGGGGCTCCGGAAGTGATCGACGTGGGCGATATCACATCGCCCGGCGACATCGCGACGGAGCTCCGCGCGGCAGGCTACAGCGATAACAGCCGGAACACGATGGGCTACTACGTCGTGAAGGAAGATTCCATCGATGTTTTTCCCGGAGCGGAGTCGTACTTCCGCCAGGAGCCCGCGGCGGTCAAGTTCGCGCGCGGCAAAATCTCGCGCATCATTTCGCTGCGCGACAACACGGACCGGCCGGAGTACGATCTCGAACCACAGCTGGTGACGAATCTTCACAGCGCGAATCGTGAGAAACAGCGCCTCGTGCGCTACGACGACATACCGGTGATTCTGCGCGAGGCCATTCTTTCGGCCGAGGACAAGCGCTTCTTTTCGCATCCGGGCTTCGATATACCCGGCATCGTGCGCGCGGCGTGGATCGACCTGAAAAATGGCCGGAACGAGCAGGGCGCGAGCACGCTCACCATGCAGCTGGCGCGCTACATGTTCCTCACCCTTTCGCGCACATGGCAGCGCAAGGCGGCGGAGATCATGATCACGCTGCAGCTCGAGCAGAAGCTGACGAAGGAACAGATCTTCGAGCTCTACTGCAATCAGGTGGATCTCGGGCATCGCGGGAGCTTCATGATTCGCGGTTTCGGCGAAGCGGCCCAGGCGTATTTCGGCAAGGATATTAAGTCTCTCAACGTGCAGGAATCGGCCACGCTCGCCGCCATGCTGAAGAGCGCGAGCTATTACAGCCCGTGGCGATTCCCGGAGCGCGCGAAGGAACGCCGCAACACCGTGCTGGCGCTCATGCGGGAGAACAAGTACATTGACGACCGCACCTACGCGCTGGCGGTGGAATCGCCGCTGAAGATTCAGATCGGACAGGCGGAATCGAAGGAAGCGCCGTATTTCGTCGATCTGGTGAATGAGGACCTGGAGAAACGCTTCCCCGGCACAAATTTCCAGCGGGAATCGGCGCGGATTTACACCACGCTCGATCTCGACCTGCAGAAATTCGCGAACGAAGCGGTGTCGATCGGGATGAAGCAGGTGGATGAGATCGCGCGCAAGCAGGCCCGCTTCCGCAAAGCACCTTATGTGGAACCTCAGGTCGCGCTGATTGCGCTCGATCCGCATACCGGCGAGATCAAGGCGCTGGTGGGCGGGCGCAACTACGGCGTCAGCCAGCTCAATCACGTAAACGCGGAGCGGCAGCCGGGATCGATCTTCAAGCCCTTCGTTTACGCCACCGCGATCAATACCGCGCTGACCGGCGGCGAAACGCCGCTCACACAGGCGTCCATCGTGCGCGACGAGCCGACGACGTTCACGGTCGACGGCCAGCCGCCCTACGAGCCGCACAACTTCGAGCATGAATTCTACGGGGATATCACGTATCGCACGGCGCTCGCGAAATCGATCAACGTAGCCACCATCAAAATTGCGGAACTCGTTGGTTATGACAAAGTGGTCGATCTGGCGCATCGGGCAGGCATCAACGAGGAAGTGAAGGCGACGCCGGCGATGGCGATCGGATCGTATGACGCGACCCCGCTCGAAATGGCGGGCGCGTACACGGTCTTCGCGAATCAGGGAGTGCGAGTGCAGCCCACGTTCATTACGCGGGTGAATCAGCCGGACGGCAAGCTCATGCTGGATCAGAAGCCGGAGAAGAAGGATGTGCTCGATCCGCGCGTGACCGGCGTGCTGGTGGACATGCTGCAGGAGGTGATGCGGTCCGGCACCGCGGGCAGCATCCGCGGCAAGGCTTACAACTTCAGCGTGCCGGCGGCAGGCAAAACCGGGACGTCGCATGACGGCTGGTTCGCGGGCTTCACCTCCGACCTGCTTTGCATCGTGTGGGTCGGGTTTGACGACAACCGCGAACTGGATATCGAAGGCGCCAAGTCAGCCCTGCCGGTGTGGGGCGAATTCATGAAGCGCGCCATCACGCTGCGGCGCTACTCCAATGCAAGACCATTCGAGGCGCCGGATGGAACGGTCTACGCGTCGGTGGACGATCTTTCCGGCGGCCGAGCAACGCCGTTGTGTCCGCCGAAGGAGGTTTCCGATGAGCTCTTTATCGCGGGAACCGAGCCGGTGGCTTACTGCCCGCTGCATGGCGGCAAGGGCGGCACCACGGTTTCGGCGTGGGAATCCGCGCCGCCCGCGCTCGCTTCACCGGCAGAACCGGCCCCGCCTTCGCAGCCTTATATTACGGGCCTGACGCCGCGTACGGGAGCGGCGCCGAAGCCCTCCGCGAAAATCGCCGAGCCCGTTTTACCTCCCGCGCCCGCGCAGAAGAACACCAAATCCACGGAAAAGAAGGGTTTCTTCGACCGGCTCAAAGGGATCTTCCACTAGCCCGCCCCCGGGCACAACATTCCCGCTCCAATCCGCTATCATCGAATAGAGTCTTCTAAGGAGCGCGAACGTGAATCCCCGGGTTAAGTCCATTTTCCGGACTGCCGCTCCCGTTCTGGCAACGGCATTACTGATGACGCTGGGCGCCAATGCCCAGGTTTCTCCCACGCAGAAGGCGGCGCTGACGGCGGCGTCGATTCCGGCCAATCCCCCGAAGGTGCAACTCTCCGATGAGGAGATGGGCGACCTTTACATGGCGCGGAAGATGTTCCGCGAAGCCGTCGCGCAATACAAGAAAGGCGGAGATACCGCGCCGTTGCTGAACAAGATCGGGATCGCCTGGCATAATCTGGGAGAGATGGGTCTGGCGCGCAAGGCCTATGAGCGCGCCATCAAGCTGGATAAGAAGTTCGCCGAGCCGCTCAATAATCTGGGAACCGTGTTCTATGCCGAGAAGCGGTATGGCACCGCGATCAAGCGCTATAAGAAAGCGCTTCAGCTCGCGCCCGACAAGGCATCATTCTGGAGTAATCTCGGCACGGCTTACTATTCGCAGGGCAAGTTCGATCTGATGATGCAGGCATACAACAAGGCGATCGAGATCGATCCCGATATCTTCGAGCATCGCGGCTTCACCGGCACCGAAGTGCAGGACCGGACAGTGGCCGATCGCGCCCGCTATCACTACGAGCTGGCGCGGATCTACGCGAGGCTCGGGCGGGACGATCTGGCGCTGCAGTATCTGCGGCATTCCTTCGAAGAAGGGTTCAAAGACAAGGACAAAGTCCGGAAGACGCCGGAATTCTCCGGCCTGCTCGATAAGCCGGCCTTCGTTGAGCTGATGGCGCTGGAGCCGCGTGTTCTCTAGACTCCGCGTTTCTGTTGTAGTCTCCATCATGGCGTTGGCAGCGGGCTGCAGCAGCCCGAAAGCGCCCGTTGCGCCGCCGCATTACGCGTTTCTCGGCTTTGAAAACCTTTCCGGCGATCCCAGCCTTGACTGGACTGGCAAAGGCAGCAGCGAATTCCTCTCGCGCTCGCTCGATCACGCGATGGATGGCAGCGTCCTGAATCCGGATTCGATTGGACGCATGGAGCAATCTCTCGGGCCGAGGACCGTCATTGCACCCGGATCTTCCACGAACCGGACCAGCGCGATCGGCCTGGGCGCGAGCCTGCTGGTGACCGGCTATGTGGAACGCGCGCCGGGGGGCGTACGCGTCACGGCGTCGGAAGAAGACGTCGCCACTCACAAAACGCTGCGCACGCTTTCGGCGACCGCCAGCGCACCGTTCCAGGCGCTGACGGAACTGGCTCACGAATTCTCGGCGAAAGCCGCCGAGCCCGGCACGGCGAATGCGGAGGCGTTCCGTCTCTACTGCACAGCGCTCGAAACACCGATCAAAGAAGCTTCGCCGCTGCTGGAACAGGTGGTCCGGCTGGATCCCGCATTTGGACGCGCCTGGATCGCGCTGATTCGCACGGCAATTGTTGAGGGCGACCGCGCAGGCGCCGATGACCTCGTGCGGCGTGCGCGCGCGCAGAAGATCGCACCGGTGGATCTTGCGTCGATCGACTATGAGATCGCGGCAGCGCGGGGCGACCGCGCGGCAAGCCTGGCGGCGATGCGCCAGGTTTCCGAACTCCAGCCGGACGATATCGGGCTGGCGCGCTCACTCGCCACCGCGGAAAGCAATGCGGGCAATTTCCGGGAAGCCGCGAATGACTGGAAGCGGATCACGGTGGCCGCTCCACAGGATGCCGATGCGTGGAACCAGTTGAGCTATACGCTTTGCTGGAGCGGCGATTATCAGGGAGCGCTCGCCGCTGTCCACGAGTACGCGAGGATTCGCCCGGGCGAGCCGAATCCGCTCGATTCGGAAGGCGACATCCACTACTGGTTTGGAAAGTTTTCTGACGCGGCAGCGAGCTACACGGCCGCGGCGGCGAAGTCTCCGTCATTTCTCAATGGCGGGGAATTCTACAAGGCAGCATGGGCGAAATTCCGCGCAGGCGATAAAGCCGCGGCTGACGCGCTCTTCGCGAAGTTCCAGGACAGCCGCACTCGCGCGAAAGATGCCGCGATTCCGCTCTTCGCCGCAGACTGGCTTTACCGCACCGGCCGCGCGAAAGAAGCCCGGAAATCAGCCGCCGCTGCCCTCGAACAGAAGGACACGCCGCCGCCGGTGCGCGCAGGCCTCGCCGCACAGATGGCGCTCTGGGATCTGATGGAAGGCCATCGCGCCGCCGCGGCGAAAGATGTGATCGCGGGCGGCAATGCGGGAATCACGCCGGCGGATCTGATCCTGCGTTTTGCGGCCTTGCCATCGGCCTCGGCAGCGGAGTGGGAGGCGCGCGCGCAGAAAGATCTGGGCGCGCCGCAACTGGCGGCGATCCGTACCACCGCGCTCGGCTACGCGCTCATTCTCGATGGGAAGCGCGAGGCCGCTATTCCGGTCTGGGAAGAAATCGCCGCAAAAGCGCCGGGGACGGATTTCTTCGCGCGGGTGGTACTTGCGCGCCTGAAAAAAGAGCAGACAACCGGCAGAGTCACTCCGGATCCCATCAATCTCAATCAATTCGCGGCGATCACCGATCATCTTTAAGTCGAACGTCGGCAACAAGTCGAACGTCGGTCAACAGCGCGAAAGCGTGCGCACCCGCACTCTGGACTGCTACGTGTAAACCGCAGGGTGGAGGAGCGCACAAATATGCCCAATACATCTGTGTACGGTCTCTACAAAGACCGGAATTCCATTGAAGAAGCCATTGAGACCCTGAAGCGCAGCGGATTTCGCAGCACCGATATTTCGGTGCGCTATCCGCACAACCCGGGATCGAAAGATTTCGCGATCAACAAGGAGACCAAGGCGCCTGAAGGCGCGGTGGCGGGCGGAGGTTCCGGCGCAGTTGTGGGCGGAGCGCTCGGCTGGCTGGCCGGCATCGGGGTCCTGGCAATTCCCGGCATCGGACCGTTCATCGCGGCGGGTCCGATTCTGGCGATTCTCGCGGGCGTTGGCGTCGGCGGAACGGTGGGCGGGCTGGTCGGCGGCCTTGTGGGCCTTGGAATGCCTGAGTACGAGGCGAAGCGTTACGAAGGGCGCATCAAGGAAGGTGGAATTCTGTTGTCGGTCCACTGCGACAGCCCGGAATGGGTGAAGCGCGCCGAGGCTCTGCTGAAGAACACCGGCGCGGATGATATCGCGTCGGCCAGCGAGGCTACGGCGGACTTCGCCGTGACCGACCGGCCGACGTACCGGCCGAGTGCCCCGGCGCACTAAGTAGCGCGCAATCAACAAGGGAGGCTGATATGAACAGCGTGGCATCAAACCTGAGGGCGATTGGCGACCGGGCAGAAGAGATCCGCGAACGCGCGGCGCATTCGATCGAAAACGCGGCCGACACGATTCGCGATGCCGGCAATCACAGCGCGGACGCCATCACAGGGTTCACCAACGAAGCCGGCCGCAAACTGGATTCCACGGCGGCTGTCGTGCGAAAACCGTGCCTGCGATCGCGCGCAATGACTGAAATCCGCGGGGTGATTCGGCGCAATCCGATGGCAAGCCTGGCGATCGCGGCCGGGATTGGGCTGATCGCGGGATTCTCCTGCCGCGCGGCTTACCGTTGATCGCGAACTAACTGGCGCGTTTGGCGCGTTTGCGGGGAGCGGGGGAGGACGCCGCGGCGGCTTCCTCCAGCTCCCTCGCTCGCATTGCCTGGCAATGGGAGCAGTAGCCGCCGACTTCGGTTCGCGCCAGAACGATCTGAAACCCGAAGTGGCTCTCGATCTGCCGCCGCAGTCGCTGCAGTGGTTCCCCGAAAAATTCCTCGACTTTTCCGCAGGTCAGACAAATCACGTGCGCGTGTTCCTGTTTGCGCCGCGTCTCGTAATAGTGCTGTTCACCCGCGTGGTGCATGAGGTCAAGCTCATCCACCAGACCGCCTTCCTTCAGCAGCTTCAGCGTGCGATAAACCGTAACCCGATTCAGCTTGGGGTCCTTCTCGCGCGCCATCTGGTAGAGCCGTTCCGCGTCAAGGTGCAGGCCGGTTTTGTCGATCAGATCCAGCAGGATCTGCCGTTGCCGCGTGAGCCGCATACCAGCGGCCGCGCGCGCTTCGGGAGCTGCGATGTTGGAAGACCTGGGCATTGGCGTTACTTTAGTTTAGCGCTGAATTTCCCTGCTTTGCTGCTGCAGCCGTACATTGGCATACTGATTGCATTTTCATGAGTTGGAGGCAATACCAATGCGAATGAATGGCTATATTCCTGCCGCAGCGATGATGGTGGCGCTGCTGGCGTTTACTCCGAACTCACCTGCTCAGGATAAGGACAAGAAGGACAAAGATCACCACGCGGCTCCCCATTACGATCCCTACATGACGGGCAGGAATGACAGCGACGTGATCCGCGAGACGCGGCACCGGCTGCTGATGCTGCCGTATTATGGCGTATTCGATGATCTCGGGTTCCAGGTTAATGGTGGAACGGTGACTCTCACCGGCGAAGTCACGCGTCCCGTCCTGAAGGATGACGCGGGGAACGCGATCAAAGGCGAGCCCGGCGTGACCAACGTGGTGAACAACATCGAAGTCCTGCCGCTTTCGGCGACCGATGACGCGGCCCGGATCGCGATTTATCGTGCGATCTATGGCGACTCCGCTCTTTCGTCGCGTTATGCGTACCGCGCGGCGCCGTCCATCCACATCATCGTGAAAAACGGCCACGTGCGCCTTGAAGGCTCGGTAGCCAACGCGATGGATAAGCAGATCGCGGGCATGCGGGCGAAGGGCGTTCCCGGCGTTTTCAGCGTGGAGAACGATCTCCAGGTAGAAGGCTGACCGCGCGTTTCACTTCTGGCAGCGCGGGCAATAATGAGTCCCGCGCTGGGCCAGCAGAATGCGTTTCACGGGCGAGCCGCAGTTCACACAGGGCTCGCCTGTTCTCTGATAGACGCGGTGTTCGGCCTGAAAACTCCCCTCGTGGCCGTCCGCATCCACGTAGGTGTGAACAGAGGAGCCGCGGCTGGCGATGGCTTCTTCCAGCACTTCCCGCATGGAATTCCAGATCCGTTCCGTTCGATCGGGCCGAAGCGTGGCCGCTATGCGTTTCGGACTCACGCCCGCGCGGAACAGAAGTTCATCCGCATAGATGTTGCCCACGCCGCGAACGACGGCCTGATTCAGCAGCACGGCCTTGACCGGCGATTTGCGCTGCCTGAGACGGCGGCGGAATTCATCGAGCGGAACTTCGAGCGGCTCCGGGCCGAGCGCCTGAACGCGCTCGGGGAGATCGAGGCTGTATTCGACGCGGCCGAACTGGCGCGGATCTTCGTAAACGAGCGTGCCGCGGTCGAGCGTGAAGACCGCGTGAGTCCATTTCGAAAGATCGCCGTTGACGAGCAGCCGTCCAGTCATGCCGAGATGGACAACCAGCCATCCGCGATCGAGACGGATCGCGATGAACTTGCCGTGTCGCTCGATACTCGTGATTTTCCGCCCGGCCAGCGCGCTTTCGGCAGCGCGGCGTGAGCCGATCAGGATGCGTTTGCCGGGGATTTCGGCGTTCAGAATTTTTCGTCCGACGATGGCCGGCCGCAGCGTGCGGACGACTGTTTCGACTTCGGGTAGCTCAGGCATTCTCAGGCAGATCGGCCAGTATTTCGCCGCCTTCCACTTTTGTGCGATAGATGGGGACGCCCATCCGGTCATCGACCATGCAGGCGCCGCTCGCGGAATCGAATTCCCACATGTGCCACGGGCAAACCACCATCCCGCCCAGCACGGTTCCCTGCCCCAGCGGTCCGCCGCTGTGCGGACAGACGCCGTGCATCGTGCGAAATTCACCGCCCGCGTTGCAGACTGCGTAGAGGCTGCCGCCGTGTTCCACTTCGATCACGCTGTCTTTCGGGACTTCGCCGATAGCCGCGAGTTTGGTCCACGCCATGAACTCCCAGTGTAGTAGGGCGGCGCATCGGCCCTGCCGCCGTGCTTCCGCCTGGCGCGGAGTTCCCGAAATACTTCGGACAGAGTGCGCCGGCCGGAAGCGTGAAGGCGGCGTCGAAGCGCCGCCCTGCAACCCACCTGCGAAAATGGTGATTAAGTGGATTTTCTTTCCGGTCTGAATCCTCCTCAGCGTGAAGCGGTCGAAACTACCGAAGGTCCCGTCCTGATTCTGGCGGGCGCGGGCAGCGGAAAGACGCGCGTCATCACCCATCGGATCGCGCATCTGATCACGGCGAAGCACGTGCCGCCGTTTGCCGTGATGGCGGTCACGTTCACCAACAAAGCCGCTGGAGAAATGCGGGAGCGCGTGCTCTCGCATCTGGAAACCGTGGAGATGACGTCGAACCCCCTGATCGCGACGTTTCATTCGTTCTGCGTGCGGCTGCTGCGGCGCGATGGTGATGCGCTCGCACAGATCCGGCCCGGTTTCACGCGCAATTTTTCGATCTATGACGACGACGATCAGCTTTCGATCATCAAGGCCGCATACAAGCGCATGGGGCTCGACGACAAGCAGATCCCCCATCGCACAGCGCTTTCGCAGATCAGCCAGTCGAAGAACCTGAAGGAAAGTCCGCAGGATCTCTACGGCCGCGCCACCGATCCGCGAATCACACGCATCGCGGCAGTTTACGAAGAATACGAGAAAGCGCTGCGCCAGGCGAACGCTCTCGATTTCGACGATCTTCTGCTCGAAACCGTTCGGCTGCTCGCGCACGACGAAGCGACACGCGACGCCTGGAACCGCCGCATCAGCTACCTGATGATCGACGAGTATCAGGACACCAACCGCAGCCAGTACGATCTGATGCGCCTGCTGACGCGGCGGCACGATAACGTCTGCGTGGTCGGCGACGAAGACCAGTCGATCTATAGCTGGCGCGGCGCGGACATTCGCAACATCCTCGATTTCGAAAAGGATTTTCCGAACGCGAAGACCATTCGCCTCGAGCAGAATTACCGGTCGACCAAAAACATTCTGGAAGCGGCGAGCGTCGTGATTTCGAACAACCAGGAGCGCAAAGGCAAGTGGCTCTGGACCGAATCCGACGAAGGCGACCAGATCACGATTTACCCCGCGCAGGACGCCGAGAACGAAGCGCTGTTCATCGCGGACACGATCAGGAAAATTCTGCGGCAGTATCCGGACCGCCGCATCGCGGTGCTCTACCGGACCAATTCGCAATCGCGGCAGATCGAAGAAGCGATGCGCCGCTACAGCCTGAAGTATAACGTGGTGGGCGGCATCAGCTACTACCAGCGCGCGGAAGTGAAGGACATTCTGGCGTACCTGAAGTTCGCGCAGGTCCACACCGATTCCGTCGCACTGGGGCGTATTATCAACACGCCCGCCCGTGGTATCGGCAAATCGACTACCGATCAGGCGGAAGAATACGCTGCGAAACACGGCCTGAGCCTCTGGGATGCGCTGATGGCTCTGTTCGACGACAAGCAACTCGGCACGCGCGCGCATTCGGCCGTCAATGCTTTCCGGCTGCAGGTGGAGGATCTGGCGGAAGCGGTGAAGACACTGCCGCTGCACGAGGCGCTCAGCTTCATCGAAGAGCGCACCGGCTATCGCACCATGCTGGAGCAGGACAATACGCCGGAATCGCAGGCCCGCCTCGAAAACCTGAACGAATTGAAGAACGCCGCGCGCGAAGCGGTGGAGCGCGGCGAAACAGCGGAAGAGTTTCTGGATCACGCGGCGCTCGTAGCGCAGACCGACGCGATCGACGAACAGGCGCAGATCACCCTGATGACGCGGCACAACGCCAAGGGCCTCGAATTTCCCGTGGTGTTTCTCGCCGGCATGGAAGAAGGTCTGTTCCCGCACAGCCGGTCGCTGCTGAGCGAAGGCGCGATGGAAGAGGAGCGCCGGCTCGCCTACGTCGGGATGACGCGCGCCGAGAAGCGGCTGATCATCAGCTGGGCGCGGTACCGGCGCAAATTCGGAGGCGGCGAGCAGCAGCGCAGCATGCCGTCTCGGTTCCTGAAGGAGATTCCGTCGCACCTGGTCATTCAGCTCGGCGTACCGGAGGATGAGGGCGACGCGCCGGACACATCGACGCACGTCGATCTTCA
>CAZPZE010000916.1:0-8533 GCA_964590625.1 uncultured Solibacteraceae bacterium | reverse complement strand
GCTGAACGTCAAGGGCATGCACGAATCGAGCGGCAAGGCGCTGCGGATCATGCAGATCACGACCGTGATGGTGGTGATCTTCCTCGTCTGGTGCCCGCTGACCCTGATCCTGCACGGTCCGGCGCAGATTCCGCCCGCTCCCGTGGCGCACAATCTGCAGTTCAATCACGAATCGCTGGGCTGGTTCGAAGGAACCATCTTCCCCGCCATTTCGTTCGTCGCCGTTGTGATTGCATTCGGACACTCGCTGCTCTCGATGAGCGGCTTCGAGACGCTGGCGCAGGTGTATCGCGAAATCGCTTATCCGAAGCTGAAGAACCTGAAGATCACCGGCAACATCGTCTGCATCTATGCCACCATCGGCACCGGCGTGATCACGCTTTTCGCGGCGATGATTATTCCGGACGCGATCCGGCCGCAGTACGTCGATAACCTTCTCGGCGGACTCGCGATGTATCTGGCGGGGCCGCAGATCCTGCGCCTGGTTTTCCAGGTGTTCGTGGTGCTGGTGGGCATTCTGATTCTGGCGGGCGCGGTGAATACGTCGATTATCGGCGCCAATGGCGTGATGAATCGCGTGGCTGAAGACGGCGTGCTGGTCGATTGGTTCCGCAAGCCGCACAAAAAATACGGCACCACGTTCCGCATCATCAACCTGATCGCGCTGCTGCAGATTCTCACCATCGTGCTGAGCGGCGGCAACATGTATGCGCTCGGCGAAGCTTACGCGTTCGGCGTGGTGTGGAGCTTCTTCCTGAAGTCGCTCGGCGTGCTGGTGCTGCGCTATCACCGCAACGATCAGGAATACAAGTTCCCGTTCAATCTCCGTATCGCCGGCGTCGAAATCCCGGTTGGGCTGAGCGCGACAACCATCGCGCTCGGTATGACGGCCGTCGCGAATCTGTTCTCGAAAAAGTACGCCACGATTTACGGCGTGCTGTTCACGATCATCCTCTTCACGCTGTTCACGGTGTCCGAACACATCAACCGCAAGAAGGGCCGGCACGAGAAGCACGGCCTCGAAGAATTCAATCTGGACGTCCACCCCGAAGTGGCGGCGAACAGCCTGCGCGCGCGTCCCGGCTCAATTCTGGTTGCCGTGCGCGACGCCCACAGCCTGACGCATTTACGGTCCGTCGTGCAGAAAACGAACCTGCGCCGGCACGACATCGTCGTGATGACCGTGCGTCAGATTTCGACCGGCGCGGGCGAGTACCGGCTCGCGGAAAGCCAGGTCTTCAACGACTACGAGCGCGAGTTGTTCTCGAACGTCGTCACCACCGCGGAGAAGGAAGGCAAGACGGTCGAACTCCTGGTGGTTCCCGGACGCGATCCGTTCGAAGCGATCGTGCAGACAGCGGCGAAGCTTCAGGCATCGCGGGTGGTGCTCGGCGCGTCACGCCGCATGGAGGCGCAGGATCTCGCGCAGCGCGTCGGCCTCGCCTGGGAAGCGCTGCCGGAACCGCGGCCGCCGTTTTCGCTCGAAGTCATCCCGCCCGAAGGCAAAACGCTGTTCGTGAACCTCGGGCCGCATCCGCCGCGCCTCTGGCCGGAAGATCTGGACCGCCTGCACAACCTCTGGCTGCGGCTTTCGCAAAAAGAATTCAGCTCAGGCCTGCATCATCGCGACGTCACCGGCGTCGCGCTCAAGCGGCTGGAGAGAGATCTGTCCGATCCGCAGCGCCGCGCGGACGTGATCGCGGATATGAAGCAGGAGATGGAGTCTGGAGTGAACCGTGATCAGGCGGGGGTGTAAACGCCCATCCGTTCAGAACTCCAGCCGAGCCTGAAACGCGATCATCCGGGGTGAACTGTCGCCGCCCAAACCGACGCCGAGCAATCCGGTGGGCGGAGAGGTCGTATAAGTAAGCGCTCCGAATCCGGTTTGCGTCGATGGTTTGCCGGGAATGCCGGCATAGCCCAGCACTGGCAGGCCGAAATTCGTGTGATTGAACAGATTGAAAAACTGACCGTCCATGCGAAGCTTCAGGTGTTCGGTCAGCGTGAACCATTTGGTGATGTAGAGATCGCTCCACGTGAAATCCGGCCCGCGCAGCGCATTACGGCCCAGATTGCCGTACTGGCAGTTGATTGGTGAATCTCCGCCGGCACAGGCGCCCGTGCTCGGATCGACCGTGGAAACGAAGGCATTCGGATTCAGCCATTGAATTGTTCCCGGCTGCGTCACTCCGGCGACAGGATTATGTTCGTACAGCGGAACGCCCGGAACCACGCTGGCGAACTGCGCTCCGCTGCCGTTGATGACGCCGTTTCCGCCTGCCGTGTAAGGCGCGCTCTCCACCGAAAACGGCAAACCGCTGTGCCAGAATATCGAGCCCGAAAGCTGCCAGCCGTTGAACGCGTAACGAAGACTGTTGTGCAACCGGATCGGCAGTTCGTAGGTGTAGCTCGACGTGAGATTGTGACGGACGTCATAATCGCACGGACCGCGGTCGCGCGCCAGATCGCCCGGAATCGGCGATAGAATGCCTCCCGCGGCGAAGGACAAAAATCCCCCGTTCGAAACCGTATCGATGCAGTGGCTCCAGGTGTAGTTCCCCTGAATCGCCAGTCCATGACCAATTCGTTTCTCAGCCGTGATTTGCAGGCCGTTGTAGTGGCTGTTCGCGCCGGTACTGAGTTGGGTGACCGCGCCAAATCGCGGATCCGTTGGCTGGCCATAAGGAAAGGGCGCAAAACACCCCTGGCACACCGTCTGATAACCGTTGACCTGCGTTGTATACGGCTGATTCACCGCCCGCGTGCCGACGTACTGCGCGCGAAGGTGCATCGTATTGCCGGCCTGATGTTCGATTCCCAGACTCCATTCCATGAAGTAGGGAGCATGCAGTTTGCCGTCCGGCACTGCGACAATCGAAACCGGAGCCAGACACGTGCCCGGATTTGCCAGCGTGGAGGCACACGATAGCTGAGCGTGCGCGAAGCCCGTGCTGAATAACTGGCTGGCCGCAGCCGTGGCGTCCACCGCGCTGTTGGGAACGCCGGGAGCAATCGCGCTGCCGCCCACCGTGCCGAGCAGTCCGCCCTGAAACGTCTGTGAGTACGGCGGATTGGCCCCAATGAGATCCGCGATGCTGCCGGGCAGCAGATCGCTGAACAGACCGAAACCGCTTCGCAGGACAGTCTTCTCTGAGACCTGCCACGCGAGAGCGGTTCGCGGCTGCAGAATCGCGAGAGGCGTCGACTCGAACAGATGCCCCAGCCCCGTTTGGATGACGCTGCTCAGCGGCTGATTCACGTCATGCGAAATCGAGGCGAAGGAACCACTCAGGCGCGCGATTGCTTGGTGCGGATTCAGCGGATTCGTGTTTGTCGTGGTTCGAATCCCGTAAGTCCATGTGAGCCTCTTCGTGACTTTCCAGGTATCCTGCGCGTAAAGATCGAGGTTCAGGAAATTGTACGGCTGGGAGCTCGCCGCCGCGAATGTCTTTTCGGCGGTTGAAGCCACGCCATGGATGAATTGCGGAAGCGTCGTATAGGTCACGAGCGGTATGGTTCCCTCGCCGAAATCGTAATCGTTCAGGCGGAAAATGCGGGTATTTGTGCCGAACCGGAACTCATGCGCACCCGCCATCCAGGCGAGATTGTCATTGAGGAAAAAACGCGAAGCGCGGCGGCCCTGAACCCAGGTGTTATCCAGCCCGCCGATTGTGCTGAAGGGGGCATTGGCCCCACTGCCCTGCAGCACGATCGGGAAAGCCGCGGTTGTCTTCGCCAAATCGCGAGGCCCAAACAGACTCTCGTACCAGGAGAACGCCGGATTGAAATAGTTCACCAGGTTCGAGGAAAAGACGTGCGTATAGCCGGCTGCCGCGGAATACAGCGGCTGAGGAGAGAGTGCGTTGAACAGAGGATTGATCGGATCGGTATATGCGGCCTGCAGTCCGTCGTCATACTGAAATCGCAGCCATGCCGTGTTCCGGTCATTCCCGTTGTAGTCGATTCGCGCGGTCTGTACCTCTTCGTGGTCATCGCTCGAATGCGACAGGGTTTGACGATTCGCGCAGCCGTTCCCGTTCGGCGGAAGGCCGCCTGCGGTGGTTCCGTCGCTGTTGAACGGACATCCCAGGATCGCGAGCGGCGTGCCGTTAACGTTTCCGTACAGGCTGAACATCTTTTCATAAAACGGGACCAACTGCGGCGCCGCCGCATAAACGGAGCCCGTGACCGCGTCCATTCCCCCGCGCGGCAGCTGACCGAGAACATAGCTCTGGAATGCCGCGGTCGGCACGGTGACCGTCGAAACAATCGGCAGCGCGATCCGCACCCATTCGCTGTCGAAAAAGAAAAACAACTTGTTACGCAGGATCGGTCCGCCAAGGCTGCCGCCAAAGTGGTTCACCGCGGATCGCGGCTTGTGGTTCCCTGGAGTGGAGTTCGTAAAAAAGTTCGCAGCGTTGAACTTCGATCCGTTCCACAACTCGTATAGATTTCCGTGGAATCGATTCGTTCCGGATTTGGTAACGTAATTCACCTGCGAAGCCCCGTAGCGCCCCTGATCGACCGTGTAGGAGAGCGTGTTGACCGTAACCTCCGAAATCGAATTGAGGCCGAGGACGAGATTTGTGGAAAGCCCGCTGTTCAGGTTCGTCAACGGATCGTTGGTTTCGAGCCCGTCAACGATATAGCCGTTCGAGAGCGACGGCAACCCGTTGAATTGCACGTTTCCATACCCGTTCGTGCCCCCGACGAAGTCGTTCCCGCTGCCCGCCGTATTGACGAGCGCCCCCGCGGCGAACTGCAGAGGGTACGTCATGTCACCACCGGGATTCGGGAGGTTTTCGAGAGCCGCCGCACTCAGCGTCGTGGAAGTGTTCGGATTCTCCGGATTCACCATTGGGGGCTCCCCGTTGACCGTGACCTCCGTTTTAGCCGAAGCTACTTTCAGCGTGAAATCGACGGTCTGCTTTTGCCCCAGACCGGCGAATACGGATTCGCTCGTTTGCGGCTCGAATCCCGGCGCCACTGCCTTGACTGAGTAAGGCCCGGGCTTCAGCTGGGGAATGCTGAACCGGCCGGCGTCATCCGTCACGGTTTGCCGGATCGCGCCATTCTCCACATTGATGGCAGTGATGCCGGCTCCCGCGATTGCCTCTCCGGCCGGATCGGTGACAGCCCCCACGATTGCACTGGTGGTTTCGCCCTGCGCGAACAGCGATGCGGCCGCGGCGAAGCAAAGCAACGTCGCCGGCCAGATGGATCGAGGCCTTACATTAAATTTAGCCGAACCTAAATTAGGCATGGCTAAATAGTAACCGAACCCGGACGGAGCCCGCAACCCGGTTGTGCGTTAGTCTTGTTTCGTGGTGGCTAAAAAATCGGGCGGCGAGATGAATCGCCGCGGGTCGTCGGAATCCGTGGACGACTACCTGAAGACGATTCTGGAACTCGGAGGCGCCGAGGACGCAGTGGTATCCACCAACGCGCTGGCCGAACGCCTGCTGGTTCGCAGTCCTTCCGTCACGGGCATGCTGAAGAAGCTGGCGGCGCATCGCCCGCCTCTGGTGCTCTACGAAAAGCATCGCGGCGTCCGGCTGACCGCCGCGGGAAAGCGGCGCGCCTGGGAACTGGTGCGGCACCACCGCTTGCTCGAATTATTTCTGCACGACGTCCTGAAGTATTCCTGGGATGAAGTCCACGAAGAGGCCGAGCGTCTCGAACACTTCATCTCGGAACGCTTCGAGGACCGCGTGGCGGCCATCCTTGGCGATCCGGAATTTGACCCCCATGGCCATGCGATCCCCGCCAAACACGGAGCCGGCAACTACCGGAACGAAACGCCGCTCTTCGATTGGCCCCTGCAGCAGCCCGCGATCATTACCAGCGTGTCCGATCGTAACGCCGCGTTTCTGCGCGACCTCGAACGCAAGCAGGTACGGCCGGGCGTGCGACTGACGGTCGAGAGCCGGACGCCAGGAGCCTCAATCGCGATCCGTCTGGGAGACAGCAAGGAAGGGATTCGTCTCGCGCGCGATCTCGCCAACTGCGTTCACGTGACAGCCGTCCCGTAAAGTAATGGCTCAGGCGGGCGTGTAAACGCCCATCCGTTCCTTCACCAGCCGCACGGTCGAATCGGCCACCGGCGTCACCGCCTCCGCGCCCGCGCGCAGCACTCCATCGAGATAACCGGGGTCGGACGTGATCTCGCGATACCGCGCCTGCAGCGGCTCCAGCTTCGAGATCACCATCTCCGCCACCTGCTTCTTCAGATCGCCGTAGCGCATGCCGGTGAAGTGCGCGCGCATCTGCTCGTTCGTCCATTCGGAAAACGCCTGGAAGATGCTCAGCAGATTCGCGACGCCCGGACCCATCGTTTCGAGATCCACGCCGGTGCCGGAATCAGTCGTCGCGCGCATGATTGTCTTGCGAATCTTTTCCGCCGGGTCAAGCAGCGCCACCGCATGGCCGGTGCCTGTCGCGGATTTGCTCATCTTCGCCGTCGGATCGTCCAGCCCCATAATGCGCGCCCCCACCGCCGGCAGCTTCGTCGCCGGCATCACGAACGTATCGCCATAGAGCGAATTGAAGCGCTGAGCGATATCGCGTGTCAGTTCGAGGTGCTGGCTCTGGTCCTCACCCACCGGCACGATCGCCGCCTGATAGAGCAGAATGTCGGCCGCCATCAGCACCGGATACTGGAAAAGCCCATCGCCGATCGATTCGGCCGCCGCCGCCTTCGCCTTGAACTGCGTCATGCGCTCCAGCCAGCCCATCGGCGTGACGCACGTCAGCAGCCACGCGAGTTCCGCGTGCGCCGGGACGGACGACTGCACCACGATCCGCGAGTGCTTTGGATCGATGCCGGACGCAAGAAACAGCGCGGCAAGCGAACGAATGCTCTCCCGCAGCTCATCGGGCTTCTGGTAGACCGTGATGGCGTGCAGATCGACGATGCAGAAGATGCTTTCGTAATCGTGCTGGATCCGCACCCAGTTCGTCAGGGCGCCCAGATAGTTGCCGATATGCAGATTGCCGGAGGGCTGCACGCCCGAAAGAACGCGTGGAATCATCTGTCAGGGAATGAAATTCCCATCGTAACAGCGATGGCCGCGCGCGGCCCCTCAGCCCAGAGAGTCGGCGGTTTCGGGCTGCTCCACGTGCTCGTGTTCCGTCTGCTCGTCTGTCTGGCTGGTCGTCGGCTCATGCTTCTTTGCCAGGCGGCGCGCGAATTTTTCACGCCGCTTTTCGACACGCGCCAGTTCCTTCTGACGCTTCTGAAAAGAACTACCGGATCTTCCTGCCATACTTAAATTCGATGCTGCGACATCGGCTTTCGTTTCGGCCATTCGATTGCGCAGTGCTAAGCTTCTGGTTCCAATGGCGTTGGATCTCACAATTGAAAAGCTCGTCTACGGCGGAGAGGGCCTGGCACGCGTGGATGGCGAGGTGGTTTTCACACCGTTCGTGCTGCCCGGAGAAGCGGTGGAGGTGGCGTCGCCGTCCTCAAAGAAGCACGCGCAGCGCGCGGATCTGCTGCGCGTCGTGCAGCCTTCCGGCGACCGCGTGGAAGCCCCCTGCCCCATCTTCGGTGCATGCGGCGGCTGCCATTATCAGCATGCCGATTACCCCGCGCAGCTTCGCCTGAAGCGCGGCATCCTCGCCGAAACACTGCGCCGCGGCGCGAAGATTGAATTCGAGGAATCGCGCATCGCGGTAACCTCGGGCGATCCGTGGAATTACCGCAATCGCACCCAGTTCCATATCGAAAAAGGACAGATCGGGTTCCGCCGCATGCGCTCGCAGAAGCTGGTGCCGGCCGCGCAGTGTCCCATCAGTTCTCCCAAAATCAACGAGGCGCTGGCGAAGCTGAACCGCATGGTGAAAGACCGCCGCTGGCCGCGCTTTGTCACGTCGCTCGAAATTTTCACCGACGAAACCCAGGTGCAGTGGAACGTGCGCGAAGCATCGCAGCCGGTCGCGAAGCACTTCTTCGACTGGCTCGCCGCCGAGGTTCCCGGTACCGTGCCCGGCGCGCTCGAATACGAAACCGGCGGCGACGTGTTCAGCATTTCCGGCAATTCGTTTTTTCAGGTGAACCGTTCGCTCCTCGGCAGTCTGGCGGACCTCGCGATCGGCGGCGAAACCGGCGGCGTCGCATGGGATCTCTACGCGGGCGTGGGTCTGTTCAGTGTTCCGCTGGCGCGCAAATTCGCGAAAGTCACGGCTGTGGAAGCCGGCCGCGCGGCCGACGATCTGCGGCGCAATGCCGAGCGCGCAGGCGTTTCCGTTGAAACCATCCGGCAAAGCTCCGAAGCCTTTCTCATCGAAGCCAACGACACTCCGGATTTCATCCTCGCCGATCCCCCGCGCGCGGGTCTCGGCGCCCTCGCCGTCACGCGGCTCCTTGAAATCGCCCCGCGAAAGATCGTGATCGTGGCGTGCGATCCGGCAACACTGGCGCGCGATCTGTCAGGTCTGAAGGAAAGCTACGAAATCGAGCGGCTCGCCATGGTGGATCTGTTCCCCCAGACCTTCCACATCGAAACCATCGTCACGCTCGGGCGGCGGTGAC
>CAZPZE010000915.1:0-1975 GCA_964590625.1 uncultured Solibacteraceae bacterium | reverse complement strand
TTCGAAGTTGATGAAGATCGTCATGTGATCCTTCAGCAGCTTCGCGGCGTGGCCGATGGCGTCCTGCGGGGAGATGGCGCCGTTGGTCCAGACTTCGAGGGTGAGCTTGTCGTAGTCGGTCATCTGGCCGAGACGCGCGGCTTCCACGGTGAAGTTGACTTTGCGGACCGGCGAGTGAACGGAGTCGATCGGGATGTAACCGATGGCGAGGTCTTCGTCGAAATTCTTATCGGCGCTGACGTAGCCGCGGCCGGGCTTCAGGCGCATTTCGATATCGAGCTTGCCGCCTTCGCTCACGGTCGCGATGTGGAGGTGACGATCGAGCACTTCCACGTCCGCGTCGGTTTCGATGGAGCCGGAGAACACTTCGCCGGCGGCGTCCGCGCGGAGGCGGACGGTCTTGACGGCGTCACCCATCACCTTGAACGGAACCTGCTTGAGGTTGAGGATGATGTCGGTGGCGTCTTCCACAACGCCGGGGATCGGGCTGAATTCGTGATCGACACCTTCGATGCGAACGGCGGTGATGGCCGCGCCTTCGATGCTCGAAAGCAGGACACGGCGCAGCGAGTTGCCGATGGTGGTGCCGAAGCCTCTCTGGAACGGCTGGGCGGTGAACTGCCCGAAGCGTTCCGTCAGCGTCTCGGTATTGGCTACCAGACGCTTCGGTTTCTGAAAGCTCTTAAACGTCATTTGTGATTCACTCCAATAGCGGCGTGGCTTTATCTCAATCCGCTCACGCCGGTTTTTACTGCAGACCGCAACTACAAAATTCGATTACTTGCTGTAGAGTTCGACGATCAGCTGTTCGTTGATCGGAATCTGCGTCAGCTCATCGCGGCGCGGGGTGGAAATGATCCGGCCCTTGAGGCCTTCGCGGTCGACGTCCATCCAGCTGGGGGAGGGAGCGTGGGCCGTGGCGTCTCGCGCGGCGAGAATGGTGGCGTTGTTCTTACTGACTTCGCGAACGGAGATTTCGTCGCCCGGTTTCACGATGAAGGAGGGGATGTTGACCTTGCGGCCGTTGACCTGAATGTGGCCGTGGCCGACTACCTGGCGCGCCTGCGAGCGGCTGGTGGCGAGTCCCATGCGGTAGAGAACGCTGTCGAGCCGGCGTTCGAGGGTGCCGAGGAGGTTTTCACCGGCGATACCCTTCATCTTGACCGCTCTCTCGTAAGTCAGATGGAACTGGGATTCGAGGACCCCGTAGATGCGGCGAACCTTCTGCTTCTCGCGAAGCTGCAGGCCGTAGCCGACGACCTTCTTGACCTTGCGATCCTTGCCGTGCTGGCCAGGAACGAAATTGCGCTTTTCAATCGCGCACTTGGCGGAATGACAGCGCTCACCTTTCAAAAACAGCTTCATGCCTTCGCGGCGGCAAAGCCGGCAAACCGGACCTCTGTAACGTGCCAAACGGAATTTCCTTTCACGTGCGGTTTACGATCCCGGTGGATCTTCGTCCCGCTCAAACGCTTTTACCAGAATAACAAACTCAAAGGTTCGACCGCCCGGGCCGGCCGGACGGCCGGCGGCCGAGCCGAAGCCCGGCCCTGCAAATCAAACTCTTCGCTTCTTCGGCGGGCGGCAGCCGTTGTGAGGGATCGGCGTGGCGTCGCGGATGGAGCGCACTTCGAGACCCGCGGTTGCGAGGGCGCGGACGGCTGATTCGCGTCCCGAGCCGGGGCCGCTGACTCGCACTTCGACGGTGCGGAGCCCGACTTCGTTCGCCTTGTTGGCCGCCGTGAGAGCCGCCTGCTGGGCTGCGAACGGCGTGCCTTTGCGGGAGCCGCGGAAGCCGAGCGAGCCGGCGCTCGACCAGGAAACGGTGTTGCCTTCCGGATCCGAGATCGTGATGATCGTGTTGTTGAACGTCGCCTGGATATGCACGACGCCGTTATGGACGACGCGCTTTTCCTTCTTCTTGACGACCTTCTTCCGGGCCGTCTTCGCTGGTGCCTTTGCCATATTAAGTCTT
>CAZPZE010000914.1:0-1876 GCA_964590625.1 uncultured Solibacteraceae bacterium | reverse complement strand
TGTAATCGCGAAACAGATCACACCAGTCGCGGTCGATCAGGATCCCGTTTGTCTGGAGGCTGTTTGAAACCCGCTGTCCGCCGCGCCCGTGATGCTTCTGGAATTCCACCAGCTTCTCGAAGAACGGAAGACCGGCCAGCGTCGGCTCGCCGCCCTGGAACGCGAACGCGGATTCTGGCGCCGAATAGAACAGATAGCCGGAGACCAGCTTCTCGAGGGTCGCGAGGTTCATCGTCCGCTTCGCGAGTCCGGTGTATGGATCGGTTTCGCGGTCGAGATAGAAACAGTACTCGCAATCGAGATTGCAGATCGCCGAAGCCGGTTTGATGAGCAGCGAGCGGATACGCGATACCGGGCCGCTCACAACGGCGAGTTCGGACGCGGATTCCTGAAGGATCGGAAACATCGCTACGGAATCAGACGTACGGGAACTGGCAGGGTTCCAGAGTGGGCCGCGTTCCGGAAACCTCGAAGATGCGCTCTGCGAGCCGAGCCCGCAGTTTCTCGGCTTCCGCTTTGTGCGTCGCGCGGCCCGCCAGGTTGACGTGCTGGAACGGATCGGCCCAGCGATCGTACATGATGTATTCCTGATAGCGGTCCGCGCCGTTGGCGATCTTCCAGCCCGGAGCCTTCGGCGTCATCACCGCGTACGTGTACTGCGGCGTGCGCAGCCCGCGGCCGGTTACGAATTCGGCCATTTCGAAGTAGGCTTCATCGCGCCAGCCCTCGGTTTTGCGATCGAGCAGCGGCTGGAAATTGCGGCCCTGCATCGAGGTCGGCACGTTCAGGCCAAGCGTGGAGAGCAGGGAAGGCGCGATATCCACATGGCTCACCATCTCCGGAATCTTCACGCCGCGGTTGAATCCCGGGCCTTCGAAAATCATCGGAATGTGAACCGAGCTCTCATGCGGCGACCGTTTGTATTCGGTGTTGCGCGTCTTGAAGTGGCATCCGTGGTCGCTCAGAAACATCACGATCGTGTTCTTGTCGAGCCCCGTCTCCTTCAGCGTCTTGCGAATCGTGCCGACCGTCTCGTCCATTTTCGCGACCGAACCGTAGTAGTCCGAAAGCTGGCTGGGCCATGTGCCCGGCAGGGGACGCAGATCCTGCGGCACCCAGAAATTCTTATACCTGCCGACGTACTCCTTCGGCGGCACAAACGAATCGATATCGTTCTGGTGGTGCACTTCGAGATAAGACAGTGTCAGCAGGAACGGCGACTTCGCGGCGCTCGAGCGCAGAAAATTCTGCGCCAGATTCGTCATGTAGTCCGTGCGGTAGATGCCTTCGAAGTGCATCGGCTTGCCGTCGCCGTCGTACAGATCGCCCTCATAAGGATGCGACGTCGACTCGAGCACGTTCGAGGACTGCCACAGGTCGTCGAAACCGCCGCGATACGGTTTCGCTACCGGTCCTTTCGATTCCGGCGGCCCCAGATGCCATTTACCGATGTGGTTCGTCGAATAGCCGGCGGCCTTCATGATCTTCGGGAAGGTCGGCAGGTCGGGATTCAGGGTGATGGCGTTCTTAAACGTCCCGTGCCTGCTCGGATAGAGCCCGGTGAAGAGGCTGCCGCGCGCCGGCGCGCACACCGGCTGGGCGCAGACGCCCGACGTGAACATCGTCCCCTGATTCGCCATCTCGTCAAGGTTCGGGGTGAGCCCCATTGGATTGAGCCCCGCCGCGCCGATGCAGTCGCCGCGGAACTGATCCGAAATAATGATGACGACGTTCGGTTTGGTTGCCGCGCCCGTCTGCGCGGCGGCGGTTTGCGCGGCCATCGCCGCCATCGCCGCCGGAGCGGTCTTCAGCATGTCACGCCGCGAGGGATGGGAAGATCTTGATTCGCTCATAGCCACCAACAAGGTTATACGAT
>CAZPZE010000913.1:0-4085 GCA_964590625.1 uncultured Solibacteraceae bacterium | reverse complement strand
CGCTGCGAAGACTTCAGCCGGTTCGGCCCGTAGAAACTCAGATCGTCGAAGACCACGCCATCGAGCTGCACATGTACCAGCGGCCCGCTCGCCATCTGCACCGGCCTCGCCAGCTTGAGATCCACCGGCAGCGTGAAATTCTGGCCCGGCGGAATATCGATACACGGACGCGCCACCGCGCCCTTCCCGCCCGGCGTGAACTCCTGCGCGGTGATCAGCAGAACCACTCCGCGCACCGGGCGTGACCCCGAATTCCGCAGCGTGAGCGACATGTGCAGATCGAGCACCAGCATGCCGCCGCGCGGCGTGACCTGGGATTGTCCGGTGCTCGCGGAAATCAGCGTCACCGGCGAATCGGCCGGCAGATCGATCTTCACCGAGCTCGAAGCATCGCTGCCCGCGCGCAGCGCCGGTGTCTGGGCAAGCAGCGCCGCCGGCGCTCCGGCCAGGGGCAGCATCGCCGCCAGCAATACGCTGCTCGCGCGCCTATTCCACATAAACACTCGTGATGGTGACCGTACCCGTGCTTCCATCCACATAGCGGGCGCGTACCGCGCCCTGCGAAGTGATGGTCTGGTCAGGCTCAGTATCGCTCTGGTTGAGCAGCGTCATGCTGCCGGCGCTCGTGCGCACCTGAATTCCTTTGTCCGTCGATTCGAGCACCGCCGCGTGCGAGATCGCAAGATCCGGATGCGGCAGCAGCCCGCGCAGGAACAATCCCGCTCCCAGCAGCACCGCGACTCCGGCCACGCCATACGCGAACCGGGGAATCCAGGGGCGCGCAGGCGCTTCTTCCCGCACCGGCGCGATGCATTCACCCGCCGCCAGACCCAGCCGGATGTTGGCGCGCATCTCGCCTGCAAGCGATTCCCAATTCGCATCGTCCGCCACCGCCGCCGGCAGCGCCATCTCGTTCAGCGAAGAACGAATCTCCGCGAACGAAGCCAGCGCATCCCGGCAATCGCCGCAGTGCGAGACGTGCCGCTTGAGGCGCAACCGTTCCAGCCAGCCGCAATCGCCGCCGGCCAGCAGCGCGAGTTCGGCTTCCGTTGGATGCCCGTTCATCGCTTGCCTGCCTTCCGGCTTTCGCCATATTTCCTGATCTTGATACGCGCGTTGGCGATGTGCGAACGCACCGTCGCGCGCGAGCAGCCCAGCCGCCGCGCCACTTCTTCCGCCGGCAGGTCTTCCACGTCGCGCAGCACCAGCGCCGCGCGTTCGCGCGGGGTCAGACGCTCCAGCGCCGCGGCCAGCCAGTCCCGCTGCTCGCCGCGCAGAAGCGTGTCCTCGGCCGATTCCAGATGCCGTTCCGGCGCTTCTCCCAGCTCCACGAAGGCGACGCGCTTGCCGCGCCGCAGAAAATCGAGAGCCGTGTTGGTGGCGATCCGCGAAAGCCAGTGCGCCGCTTTTTGTTCGTCTTTGAGCTGATCCTGCCGCTGCAGCGCCTTGATGAAGGCTTCCTGTGTCAGATCCTGAGCGTCATGGACGCTCCCGACCATACGGTAAATCAGCAGGAAAACACGCCGCAGGTGTTCGCTGACGAACCCCTCGCGCAGCCCCGCGGCGTCTGCGACGCCCGGACCTTCCTGCATTGCCGATCGGTTTCGTTCCGTCATTCCGGCAACTCGCGCAAATGCGGCTGCTTCCACAACAAAGATGACGCCGCGGAGCCGTCAAACGTGCAGGAACTGGCCGTGCTTTCCCTATTATATGCCTCGCTGACGTATTATCAGCAGGTTAGCGCCTTCAGAACCGCGTCGACCACCTGCTCCGGGAAGTCTTCCGACATCAGATTCCCGGCAAACTTCCGGTGCATGATGGGCCCGATCAGCAAGTCCATCGCGAAATTGGGATCGACCTCCGGCGGGAACTCGCCCCTGTTCGCCCCGCGGGCGAGAATCCGCGCCACCTGTTCGCGCCGCGGCTGGAAGGCGTGCTTCTGGAGCGCCAGGCCGAAATTCGGATTCGTCGCCGCATGCCCGATGATGCGCGGCCAGATCTTCATCAGCCGCTCGGGCCTCTCAAAACGGAAAAGGTACTTCAGATAATCCAGCAGATCCTGGCGGAGGCTGCCCGTGTTGAAATCGGGCGGCGGTTCCACCAGGCTGGCGAGCACATCCAGACAGAGCGTCTCTTTGTCTTTCCAGTGCTTGTAGACGGTCGCCTTGCTCACTCCCGACCGCTGGGCAATAGCGTCCATACTGGTGCCGTCGATGCCGCGTTCTTCAATCAGCTCAATCGCGGCATCGAGCACCTTCTGATGCGCCGTGGCGCTGGGAGTGCGCGCCACTTTCTTTTATGCCTCGATCCTCGAGAACTGCCTGGCGCCCAGCGCCAGAAACGCCAGCGTGAGCCCTCCAAGCACCGCGACGTCAATCAGTCCGCCGAAAACACCCTGGTGGATCAGCGCGCTTCGCATTCCATCCACCCCGTAGGTAAGCGGGTCGATCGACGCGAAGAACTTCATCACGGCCGGAATGTTGGTGAGCGGGAACAGCGCGCCCGAGAGGAAGTAGATCGGCATCACCAGAAAGTTCATCACCATCTGGAAACCCTGCATGTCCTGCAGCGAGCAGGCAATCGCGGTTCCGAGCGCCGTAAACAGCACCGAGATCAGCACCATATAGCCGAACGCCACTGGAATGCCCAGCACGCTGGTTGGACGGAACCCGCAGAGCACGCAGATCACGATGACGATCACGCCCTGGAAGATCGCCGTTGTCGCGCCCCCCAGCGTGCGTCCGATCATCAGCAGCAGCCGCGGCTGCGGGGCCACCAGCATCTCTTTCAGAAAGCCGAACTGGCGATCGAACATGAGCTCGATTCCGGAGAAGATCGACGTGAACAGAATTGTCATCCCGATCATGCCGGGCGCGAGGAACTGAATGTAATCCCCCTGTCCCGCTTTTTTGAAGATCGCCCCGAAGCCGAATCCGAAGCTCAGCAGATACAGCAGCGGCTGCCCCAGCGAGGCAATGATACGCGGCTTCGAGCGCAGGTACCGCTTCACCTGGCGGAGCCAGAGAACGTAGATGGTTGTCATCGTCTTTTCCTCCACATCTGGGCCATGTTTCTGAGACTCTGAGCGGAATCGGCGCTCTCCGAGCGGATCGTATTTCCCGTCAGCGCGAGGAACGCGCCTTCGAGCGACTCCGAATTCGTCTGCTGCTTCAGCTCGGCCGGCGTGCCCATTGCGACGATCGTGCCGTGGTCGATGATCGCGATGCGGTGTGCGGTGCGGTCGGCCTCGTCCATGTAGTGCGTCGTGAGAAACACCGTGACGCGCTCTTCCTCGTTGAGCTTTTTCACCTGCGCCCAGAGCTGATTGCGGGTCTGGGGATCGAGCCCGAGCGTGGGTTCATCGAGGAAGATGATTTTCGGAATGTGCAGCAGGCTGCGCGCGATTTCGAGCCGCCGCCGCATGCCGCCCGAAAACTGCTTCACCGGATCGTTGCGGCGGTCCCACAGTTCGAACAGCTTCAGCAGGCTTTCGGCGCGTTCATGCCGGATCTTGCGCGGTACTTCGTAAAGCGCGCCGTGCAACTCCAGGTTTTCAAGCGCCGTGAGCTCGTCATCGAGACTCGGATCCTGGAAAACGATCCCGAAGCGCTTACGGACCTCGTTCTGCTGATGCGACGGATCGAGCCCGTCGATTTCGATCTTGCCCCCGGTGGGACGGAGGAGAGTCGTCAGCATTTTGATGGTGGTGGTTTTCCCGGCCCCGTTCGGCCCGAGAAACGCGAAAATTTCCCCCATGCCGACCTCGAAAGTAACATCGCGGACGGCCTGGATCTCGCCAAAAGTCTTGGTCAGATGTTCGACGCGGATCATTAGGCAATACTAAACTGAACCGTTCAGTATTGTCAATAGAAAGGCTGGACCGTTCGGAGAGATCTATGCAGGGCCAGTCTCAGGGTGGTTGCGTATGTGCTGTTTTTTCTTCGGTATGCGCGAATGTTTTGGTTTTTTCCGCGGGACCTCGTACAGAGAGGAACTTCGCTAAGCCTGGATTGAGCAGGTAGAGCAGCGCGCAATTCGCTGCAGGTGGGGCATGGGGGCTTTCTCCCGGATCATTCCTTCTTCTT
>CAZPZE010000912.1:0-2839 GCA_964590625.1 uncultured Solibacteraceae bacterium | reverse complement strand
GACGCCGCAGGACCAGTGGCGGGCGGGGCGCAGATGATTCAGTCCACGCCCGGCGCAAACGTGATCGGATATGGAGAGACGGGCGCCACGAAATATTCCATTCTTCTGAATGGAATCCAGCAGGGCTGGGCCGGTGAAGCCACCAGTTTCACGGCGCCGGGATCGCTCGGTATCACGTTCGACGGCGTGCCTGTCGCCGATCCGGCGACCGGACTGTGGCAGTCGGCGACGGTACCGCAGAACCTGATGATGCAGGATCTGAAAGTAACGTACGGCCCTGGGGCGCCGGCGGACCGCTGGTACACGAACGTTGGCGGCGGGGTAGAGTTCACGCCGATTCAGCCGACGGACACGATGCATGCGAGCGTGGCTCTCTCGTTCGGATCATTCGGTCAGAAAAACCTGGCGTTCGTGATGAATACGGGAACGTTCCATGGGTGGTCGACGGTGATCGGCGGTGGGGGCGGAGTGGGGGACGACTACCGGCCGGCGCCGGATGGTTTTCAGAATCGCGCCAGAGACGGCTCGGCGTTCGCCAAGACGGTCAAGTCGTTCGGGTCGGGCAGCTTTGCAGTAGGCGCGTACTTCGCCGATGCGGGAGGATACCGCGCGCAGGTTATTCCGATTAATGACGTTGGTCTCATTGAGCCAGATGGAACTCACTACAGCCAGGCGACAAGCGGCTTCTACAGCTCGCTGCCGTTCAACGCTTACAACAAATACGACACGAATGAGATGGCATTGATCTACGCCCGTGAGAACCTGAGCCTGAGCAGTTCGACCACGTTTCAAAATATGACGTTCCTCAACCACATTCGCCGGTTCCATCGGCGGCTGAACGACCTGCTTAGTCCTGGTGCGCAGGTTGACGAATGGAATAACCCGCACAGCGAAATCTTCGGGGACGAACTGGGCATGAGTACCGCATCGCGCTACAACACGCTCTCTTATGGCGCGTACGTGCTGCACGAGATTTATAACGCCCGCAATAACTTCTTTAACCCACTGTATGGAGGAGACGGCGCGGATGCGATCATCGGCGCCGGAGCGAAATTCCGGTCGGGGTACTTCCAGCAGGATGATGTGTCGCTCTACGCCCAGGACGATTTTCATCCCATTCCGCAGCTGCACATCACGCCAGGATTGCGCGCGGTGCGATACTCGACCAGCTACAGCGATCAGGCGCAGCGGGATTTCACCTTCGCACCTGGGGTGATCTATGCGACGCACTGCTCTCTGAATCCGGCGGGATCGGACCCGTTCAGCAACATTTTCGGGCCTCCTACAGTGGCGGCGGACGGCAGTACGACAAAAGACCAGGGATCTTTGTGCGGCGCTCACGCGGGCCAGTCGAAAGTGGAGCCCTCGATCAATGCCTCGCTGACGCCGCGCGAGTGGCTGACGTTGTATGGCGGATATGAAGTGATTTACAGATCGCCTTCTCTCGGCGGTGGCGGCGGAATGTTCCAGGCGGTGGATCCGACGTATTACACGCTGGCGAAAGGCGCATACAGCCAGGGCGGCGTCAAGGTTCGGTTCCGAAACGCTCCCGTGCTGAAGGATTTTATCGCGGGGGTGAATTACTTCCACCTTGATTACACCAATCAGGAAATCGACTTCGAAACGGCGCTTGGTTTACAGATTTCGGGCGGCGGAGACTCCACTTATCATGGCGTGGATGCATTCTTCGATGACGACCCGCTGCGCAATCTGCACACGTTCTTCAACTTTGCCGGCGAGGGCGCCAGCTTTTCGAAATACATAGTGGGGGGGCCGAGTCTTGCGGCGTGCGCCGCACAGGGGCTTTCGTGCACGTCCTACAACAATCTTCCGGTATCTTACGTTCCAAACGTCACCCTCAATGCGGGCGCCTATTACGGAATCGAGCGCAACGATCATGTGCTGATCGAACCGCGGCTCTGGTTCAACTACACGGGATCGCAGCATCTGTGGTCGAATCTTACGGGCGCGCCATCCAGCCAGACCATGCCTTCGTACCTGACGACGAATCTGGCCTTCACCGCGCCGGTAAAAATCGCCCGGCAGTCGTTCAACCTGAGCGTCGACATCATGAATCTGTTCAATCAGCACTACAACGAATGGGCGTACATCTCGAGCGGCGGCTACTTTGCGGCGTTATATCCCGGATCTGCGGTTCCGAGCGGCTATGTGAACGCTTATCCCGGCGCGCCGCGGTCGGTATACGGGACGATCACCTATCAGTTCTGATTCCGACATTCCGATTCCGAAGGAGAGGATTCGAGGACTGCGGTGATAAACTCATTGGCTGTTTGCCTGGAGGAGTCCCCGCATGACAATTCGTCCCCTTTACGTCTTATTGCCGGTTGTGACCGTCGCCGCGGTTTGGTTTGCCGCGACTCTTGACCGCACTGCCGTCCATGCGGCGCCCGGGCTCGCTGAGATCCCAGGCGTGAGTGCCACGGGATGCACGCCTTCCGGCGATAAGCCGTGGCTCGATGCGAAGCAGACGCCCGCGTGCCGCGCGCTCGAAGTGATTCCGCAGATGACGCACGAGGAGAAGCTGGCATTCCGGATCGCGGTGCCGCGGCTCGGTCTGGATGCGAAGGCCGGGAGCGATGGCCCCTACGGACTGGTGGCCGGCGGACGCGGCGGCGCGCCGAACCCGCTTGCGCAGGGCACCACTACGTTTCCGGATGAACTTGCGGTCGCCTCCACATTCGATCGCGATCTGGCGAAGCGCCTGGGGCAGTCCATCGGCGAAGAGTTCAACGGCAAGGGACTGAGCACGGTGCTCGGCCCCACGGTCAATCTCGCGCGCACCTGGCACTGGGGACGTGCGCCCGAATCGTTCGGTGAA
>CAZPZE010000911.1:0-2259 GCA_964590625.1 uncultured Solibacteraceae bacterium | reverse complement strand
ACAAAAAGATGGTTCTCGAACTGGACGATCCAGCGAACAAGAATATGCACGACGTTACTGCCTACCTGGCGACATTGAAGTAACCGAGGAAAACGACCATGAAGAAACTGATTTTCTCCATTTCACTCATCGGAATCCCCGCTCTTCTTTTCGCGCAGGGAGGCGGCATTGACCCGGCCGACATGCTGAAGCCTCTCTCTGACCAGTGGACCAGCTACTCCGGCGATCTCAGCGGCAAGCGCTACAGCAATCTCAAACAGATCAATACCGAAACCGTGAAGCATCTCAGCCTCGAATGGATGTCGCAGCCCATTCAGACCGGCTGTGGACCAAACGGCACCGCTGAAGCGGCGGGCGGCGGAGGCTTCGGCGGATTCGGCGGCGGGCGCGGCGGACGCGGCGGCGGTGGAGGCGGCGCAGCCCACATCATCGTCGATGGGTTCGGCACCGGCGAAGTCAACAACTGCGGACCGGCGCGCATCGGCGGCGGCGTCCTCTACACCAACGGCGTGATCTACGCGGCCGCGCCCGATAACGTGTTCGCCATCGATGCGCATGACGGCACCGAGCTCTGGCACTTCTACTGGAAAACGCGCGGCGGCACCAGCCTCGCGACGCGCGGCCTCGGCATGTGGCACAACTACATCTACTTCGAACTGCATGACGACTGGGTCGTCTGCCTCGATGCGCGCGATGGCCACGTGGTGTGGAAGAAGGAAATTTCGCCCTTCTCGCAGCAGTACTTCTCCTCGAACGCTCCGATGGTGCTCGGCAACCACGTGATCATCGGCACCGGTATCGATACGGATGCGCCCGCGTGGCTCAAGTCCGTCGATCCGGAAACGGGCGAGGAGCAGTGGCGCTTCTACTCCACCGCGCAGAATCCCGGCGACCCCGGCGTCGAAACCTGGGCCAGCCTCGATGCGGCCCGGCATGGCGGCGGTACGTCCTGGATTCCGGGGTCGTATGATCCCGAAACGCACCTCTACCTCTTCGGCACCGGCAATCCGACGCCTGCTTATACCCAGGGACGCGGCGATGGCGACAACCTCTATACCTCGTGCCTGATCGCGCTCAATGTCGATACCGGCAAGATGGCCTGGTACTTCCAGACCTCACCGCACGACACACATGACTGGGATTCCACCCAGACCCCGATCCTCGCGGACATGCCTTTCAACGGCCGCGTGCGCAAGCTGGTGATGATGGCGACGCGCAACGGTTACTTCTACGTGCTCGATCGCGTGACCGGCGAACACCTGATTACATCGAAGCTCGGGCTGGTCAACAACTACGCTTCGGACATCAGCCCGAATTCGCCGCTCCATCTCAACAAGCGCGGCGAGGTCCAGCGCAATCCGAACAAGGACGCCACGATCGCTGGTTCGCTCGTGAACAACGACGTGCTGAATTATCCGCCGGCCACGTTCTCGCCGGATACCGGCCTGTTCTATGTGCACGAACAGAACAACCTGCGGCTCGATTACCTGATGGAGCCCGATCCGCGCGGCTCGATGGGTCTCGGCGGTACGGCGGGCGGCGCCGGCCTGAACTTCGGCACCTTCCTCGACGCGATCGACTACACGACCGGCAAGGAGAAGTGGCGGCATGAAAGCGGCAACAGCGTCGGCCATCTGACGACTGCCGGCGGTGTGCTGTTCATGTCGAACGGCGGCGGCATCGAAGCGATCGACGCGAAGAGCGGCAATCCGCTCTGGCACTCCGATATCGGCGGCCTCTCGGCTCCGCCGGAAGCGTTCGTCATCGATGGCAAACCCCATGTGATGGCGATCGCCAACGGTCAGATCTTCATGTACGTGCTGAACTAACCGCGCGTCACGCAAAGAACAGAGGGCTCCGGATTCACCATCCGGAGCCTTTCGTCTTTTATACGGCTTCCGCTGAAAAATCGTAGAACACGCGCAGTTGGTTTCCATCGGGATCCGCAGCCCGGAATTCGCGCAGCCGCCACGGCTTGTCTTCGGGCTCGGCGAGAATCTTCGCACCGGCATCGCGCCATCGCCGGTAAAGTTCATCGACTTCCTCGCGGCTCGCCACATTCAGCCAGACCGTCGTCATTCCGTGAGTCCCGTAGCCCTCCCGAAACGCCGCGTTCGTGAGAAACATCCGGCAATCGCCCTGCGAAATCCCGCCGATCCCGCCAGGATTGTTCCCCCAGTCGAAGTGGAAACCGAGCACGTTCACGTAATACTCAGCGGCCTTTTCGACATTCGCAACCGGAATTTCCGGAACAGCCTG
>CAZPZE010000910.1:0-12350 GCA_964590625.1 uncultured Solibacteraceae bacterium | reverse complement strand
GACGAAATCGAGCATCGCAACCCCGACCGCCGACCCCACCGCCCCCGCGATAATGCACGGAATGAACGTCGCATGATCCCGCGCCACCAGAAGCACGGTGACAAGATCGCACCCGATGGGCAGAAAAAGGAAGGAATCATCCGCGACCGTCAGGATAAACAGTCCCCACACCCCGAAGTGGAGGAAGAATCTCAGCAAGCCGCCCACACTGATTTCCGGCGCAGCATTTCCCGGGCCAAAGATTGACCCGTGGGCGCAGCACTCAGGCCCAACAACCAGGTAGCAATAGTCTCGATCTGATATATCGGAATTGTGGGGCTTATCCTCCTCCTCGGCATCATTGGTCTCATCGCTGGATTGGTCCAGGAGGTGCGGGCCGGGATGAGATCCCAATGATTGCGATGAAGACCATCGGAGGATTCATTGCCGGCGTAGTTGTCTCGATTCTCCTGCTGCTCACCGTCTTTCGCGGGTGGGATGCCTGACAGCGTTCTCGTTCCGGCCCCGTTGCCACGGAACACGTTCCTTACAGGGCACCCTTGACACGAGGCGAACAAAAGGCGAATATTGTAGGGTGCTGTGCGGCGATTCTCCCCCATCGGGTCTGGTCGGGATCGCGAAACTGGCCGCGCAAAGCGAAGTCCTGGAGGCAAAACGGGCCGTCCAGTATTTCGAAATCGGCTGCCGGAGCGTTCTGAACCGGACCAGACCCGGATTGCCGTTCCAGTGGTCCATCAACCCCTATCGCGGTTGCGAATTCGGCTGCCGCTACTGCTACGCCCGCTACACCCACGAATTCATGGAACTCCGCGAAAGCGAAGATTTCGAAGACCACATCTACGCTAAATCCCACGTCGCCGAAATCCTCCGCGAGGAAGTCCGCCATCTCGCGCGCGGCGCCGCCATCGCCATCGGCACCGCCACCGACCCCTACCAGCCCGCCGAACGCCGCTTCCAGCGCACCCGCTCCATCCTCGAAGTCTTCGCCAAATGCTCGGACTTCTCCCTCCACGTCACCACAAAATCCGACCTCGTCCCCCGCGATATCGATCTCTTCCAGGAAATCGCCCGCCACAATCAGTTCAACGTCAACATCACGATCACCACACTCGACACCGCTCTCGCCCGCCAACTCGAACCGCGCGCCCCGCGCCCGGACCTCCGCCTCAAAGCCGTACGCAAACTCGCGGACGCCGGCATCAGCGTCGGCGTCTTCCCCAACCCGATCATGCCCCTGATCACCGACCAGGAACAGCGCCTCGACCGACTCGCCAAAGCCGCACGCGATCACGGTGCATCGTACTTCGGCGGCGGCGTCCTGTTCCTTCAGCCCTGCTCACGCCGCGTCTTCCTGCCCTTCGTCGAAAAAAATTTCCCGCATCTGCTCCGCCGCTATCAGGAGCGCTACGAATCCTCCGCCTACCTCAAAGGCGCTTACCCCGAGATGATCCGCGAACGAATCGGCGCCATCCGCAGCCGCTATGGCCTCGATAACTACCCCGGTCGTCCTCAGGTCCCCAGCGATCAGCCGCCATTGTTCGATTTCGCGCGGGCCTCCGGTTACAATCAAGCCTGAACTGTCTTTTCTCCGTTCATCCCCATGGATCGCATTCTTTCTTCCCATGTCATCGTCAATCACCGCCTGACTACGTCATGGCTGGGCAAGGTCGAACGCGCGAAGATCCACGGTGTCGAGATCTTCTGCGCGAAACAGCACCTCGACTGGCGCAATTCCTCGCAGATCACTGAACTCGGCCACTGGTTCCGCGACTCCGAGCTCAAACTCCATTCGCTCCATTCGCCGATGTACACCGATGAGCGCTGGGGCAAGACCGGTCCGGACACCCACATCAACATCACCGAGCACAAAAAAGCCGAACGCATCCGCTGGGTCGATGAAATCAAGCGCGCCATCGAAATCGCCGAAACGGTGCCCTTCAAGTACCTCGTCCAGCACCTTGGAGTGAACGATCAGGAATTCTCCGAACGCACGGTCGACGCCGCTTTCTCTTCGCTTGACGAACTCGGCGTTTTCGCCCGCCAGCGCGGCGTCGAAATCCTGCTTGAAAACATCCGCAATGATCTGGCTTCCGCCGAGCGCCTCCGCCAGTTCAACGAACTCACGCACCTCAACATCAACTACGTCTTCGATGCCGGCCACGCCCACATCATGAACGGCGTCGAGAACGAATTCGAATCCATGGCGCCGCGCATCCGTTCGCTGCACCTGCACGATAACAACGGCACCGACGATCAGCACCTCTACCCGCAGGCGCACGGCGGCTCCATCAACTGGAAACGCACCATGGAACTCCTCCGCTCGCGCCCGGATCAGTATCCGCTCCTACTCGAGCTCCGCGAAGTGCCGGAGATGGAAAACCCCATCGCCGAAGCCGCCAGAGTTTTCGATACGCTGGAATCGTTATGAGCGCTCCGAAGCGGATCACCATCAGCGAAGCCGCCCGGTATGTCGATCAGACAGTCGAAATTCCCGGCTGGCTCTACAACATCCGCAAGTCCGGCAAAATCGTTTTCCCCATCCTGCGTGACGGCACCGGCCTCATGCAGTGCGTGGCGCTGAAAACGTCACTGCCCGAAGACGTCTTCGAAGAACTGAAGCACCTTACGCAGGAGTCGTCCCTGATCGTCCGCGGCCGCATCCGCGCCGAAGCGCGCGCCCACGGCGGCTACGAGATGGATGTCGAAAGCGTCGATATCCTCCAGAAAGTTCCCGAATCCGACCCCTACCCGATCACCCCGAAGGAACACGGCGTCGATTTCCTGATGGACCACCGCCATCTCTGGCTGCGCTCCCAGCGCCAGCACGCCATCATCCGCGTGCGCCACGAGATCATTCGCGCGGTGCGCGATTATTTCGATAACAACGGCTTCACGCTCGTCGATACCCCGATCTTCACCCCCGCCGCGTGCGAAGGCACCACCACGCTCTTCGAAGTGAATTATTTCGATGACGAAAAAGCCTACCTCTCGCAATCCGGCCAGCTCTACAGTGAAGCCACCGCGATGGCCTTCGGCAAAGTCTACTGCTTCGGTCCCACCTTCCGCGCCGAAAAATCCAAAACCCGCCGCCACCTCACCGAATTCTGGATGGTCGAGCCCGAGATGGCCTACGCCGATCTCGAAGAGGTCAAGCGTGTCGCCGAAGAGATGGTGATCTACGTCGTCGGCCGCGTGCTCGAAAGCAAGCGTGAAGAGCTGAAGATTCTCGAGCGCGACACATCGAAGCTCGAACAGGTCAAAGCGCCGTTCCCGCGCCTCAGCTACGACGACGCCGTGAAGAATCTCCAGCAGCACGGCTCCGAAATCCAGTGGGGCGGCGATTTCGGCGGCGGCGACGAAACCATCCTCACCCAGCAGTTCGATCGCCCCATCATGGTCGATCGCTTCCCCATGGCGATCAAAGCCTTCTACATGCAGCCCGATCCCGACCGCCCCGAAGTCGCCATGGGCGTCGACGTCCTCGCGCCCGAAGGCTACGGCGAAATCATCGGCGGCGGCCAGCGCATCCACGATCTCGATCTGCTCCTCCGCCGCATTGACGAGCACGGCCTCCCGCGGGAAGCCTTCAACTGGTACATCGATCTCCGCAAGTACGGCACCGTGCCGCACGGCGGATTCGGCATGGGCATCGAACGCTGCGTGGCCTGGATCTGCGGCCTCGAACACGTGCGCGAAACCATCGCGTTCCCGCGTATGCTCTACCGGCTGCGGCCCTGATTCCTGTGACCGCGGCTCCAACTAACCAGAAGATCGGAAATCAGAGAATTGCCATCATCGGCGCCCCGCTCGATCTCGGCCAGGGACGCCGTGGCGTCGATATGGGACCCAGCGCCGTTCGCGTCGCCGGACTCGGCCGCCGGATCGGCGCGCTCGGCTATGACGTACGCGATCTCGGCAACGTCGATGTCACCCAGGCCGAAAGCACGGCGGATCGCGGCCCCTCGAATGCGCACTACCTTCCGCAGATCGCGGATTCATGCGAAAAGCTCGCTCGCATCGTGGAAGACGCGCTCGATGGCGGCAACATCCCCATCGTCCTTGGCGGCGATCATTCCATCGCGGCCGGAACCATGGCCGGCGTCGCCAGTCACTTTCGCCGCGAGCACCAAAAAGCCGGCCTCCTCTGGATCGACGCCCATGCCGACATGAACACGCCGCAGACGAGCCCCAGCGGCAACGTCCACGGCATGCCGCTTGCCTGCTGCGTCGGGCGCGGCCCCGCCGAACTGGTCAATCTCCTTGGCTTTGCCCCCAAAGTGGAAGCTGCCAACGTCGCCCTCGTCGGCATCCGCGATGTCGATCTCCTCGAACGCACGCAGCTCAAAGAAACCGGCGTCACCGCCTTCACCATGCGCGAAATCGATGAGCGCGGTATGCGCGACGTCCTCCGCGACGCCATCCGCATCGCCTCCCACGGCACCGCGGGCTTCCATCTTTCGCTCGATCTCGATTTCGTCGACCCCGCCTACGCGCCCGGCGTCGGCACTCCCGTTCGCGGCGGCGCGACTTACCGCGAGGCGCATCTCGCCATGGAAATGATCTGCGATTCCGGTCGCATGCTCTCCATGGAAGTGGTGGAAGTGAATCCCGTGATCGACGAATTCAATCGCACCGCGGAGCTGGCGGTGGAACTCATCTTATCGGCGCTCGGAAAGAAGATTCTCTGATGAAGAAAATGCGTGTGGCATTGGTTTATGGCGGCCGGAGCGGCGAGCACGAAATCTCGCTGCGCTCCGCCGATTCGGTGGCGGCTGCCATGGATCCCGAGCGCTATGAAGTCACGCGCTTCCTGATCGATCGCGAAGGCAACTGGTCGCCGAAACCGATCGTTCCGCAGCCCGGCGCCCATCCCGATATCGACGTCGTTTTCCCCGTCCTCCACGGCACCTTCGGCGAAGACGGTACCGTGCAGGGCCTGTTCGAGCTCGCCGACCTCCCCTACGTCGGCGGCAACGTTCTCGCCTCCGCGCTCTCCATGGATAAGGACATGATGAAGCGCGTCTGCCGCGAACGCGGCCTCCCGGTCGTCGACTGGCTCGTGCTCGAGCGCGATTCCACCGGAGACGCCGCTGCGGCCTTCGCCGAGCGCTTCGGATTTCCGCTCTTCGTGAAGCCGGCCAATCTCGGCTCCTCCGTCGGCATCTCGAAAGCCCATAACGCGGCCGAGCTGCGCGCCGCCGTCAAAATGGCCGCCGAGTTCGATCGCAAAATCATCATTGAGCGCGGCATCACCGGCCGTGAATTCGAATGCGCCGTGCTGGGTAATGACCACCCGGCAGCCTCAGTCCCCTGTGAAATTTTCCCTTCGCGCGAGTTCTACGATTACGAAGACAAGTACGAGCTGAATCTCGCCCGCACCGAACTTCCCGCGAATCTGCCGCCGGCGGAAATCGCCGAGATGCGCCGCCTCGCCGTCGAATGCTTCCGCGCCGTCGGCTGCGAAGGCATGGGCCGCGTCGATTTCCTCCGCGAAGAATCCACCGGCAAACTCTACATCAACGAGATCAACACCATCCCCGGCTTCACCTCCATCAGCATGTACCCCAAGATGTGGGAATACACCGGCATCCCCTACGGCCAGCTCATCGACCGCCTGATCGAACTGGCCATGGAACGCCACGAACAGAAAAAAGCCACCCGCTTCACCCGCTGATTTCGCAGGGCGGGCTTCGGCCGCCGGGCTTCTGACCGGCGCAAACTACCTCTTTCTTGCCACGCAGCGAAGCCGCAAACCCGCGGGCGGGTGGTTACAGAATCTCCGTCCACGTAGGCGAAGCCGCAAACGCCGCATGAATCAACCCCACATGCGAATACGTCTGCGGAAAATTCCCCCACATTCGCAGCGTCACCGGATCGTAGTCTTCCGAAAGCAGCCCGAGCGGCGAAAGCGCGCCGTGAATCTCATCAAACATCTTCCGCGCCTCATCGCGCCGGCCCGCCGCCGCCAGCGCTTCGATCAGCCAGAACGTGCAGATCACGAACGCGACCGTCGGCTTCCCGAACCCATCGTTCAGGCTGTAGCGATGCAGCCATCCGTGGCTCGCCAGATCTTTGTAAATCGCATCAATCGTGCTCCCGATCCGCGGATCGCTGATCGGCAGGAAGCGGAGCCGCACCATCTGCAGCAGCGATGCATCCAGATCTTCGCCGCCATAGTGCCCCACGAAACTCTTCTTCGTCGGGCTCCAGGACTTGTCAATAATCTCCGCATGAATGCGGTCCGCCGCCGTCCGGAACGAGACGGCATTTGCCGGGTCGAGCTTCGCCGCGATCCCCGCCATCCGGTCCGCCGCAGCCCAACACATCAGGCTGGAGAACGTCTGCGCCTTCCACTCCGTGCGATATTCCCAGATGCCGGCGTCGGGCACGCCCGCGAGCGAGATCGCGCGCTTCGTCAGGCCTTCGATCAGCCGCAGCGCCGCCTGCGATCGTCCCGCGCTCATGCGCTCATCGAGGAAAATCGGCGCCAGTGCGAGCACCATCTCGCCATAGATATCGTGCTGCGAATGCAGTGCCGCCGCATTGCCCAGCCGCACCGGTCCGTCGCCGTTGAATCCCGGCCAGTCTTCGAGAATGGATTCATCCAGCTGGCTCGATCCATCCACCCGATAGAGCGGCGCCAGATTCAGATCGGGCGCGCCACCCGCGATATTCAGCAGATACTGGACAAACTGCTCGCGCTCTTCGAACACTCCCAGCAGCCCGAACGTGTTCAGGACGTAATACGAATCGCGCAGCCAGCAATACCGGTAATCCCACGTTCGCCCGCTGTTGGGCGATTCCGGAATCGACGTCGTCATCGACGCAATAATCGCCCCTGTATCTTCGAAGCAGTGCAGCTTGAGCGTCAGCGCCGAGCGAATCACTTCGTTCTGGAACAGCGGTGGAATCTCGCAGTGTTTCACCCAGTCCTGCCAGTAGCGCGCCGTCTCGCCCCAGAACCTCTCGCAGAGAGCCGTGAGGGGCTCCTCGATCGGAGCGCCCCAGCTCAGAATCATATGCTGCCGCGCCGTGAGTGTGAACGGCTTGCCGTCCAGATACGAAAGCGGAATGTCGGACGTAAGCCGGAGATGGCTGACGAACCCCTCGAAGGTGAGATGGTTTGATCCCGGCACCACCACCGGCGAAGTTTTTGCCCATCCATGCTTCGGCTCGCACGCCACGACAATGCGCGGCGTGCCTTCCAGCGGCTCGATAATCCGGATGAGCTGCGACGGCCGGAACATTCTGCCGTACTGCACAAATCGCGGCGCGAAATCCACAATCCGGAATGACCCCGTCGGAGTCTCGAATGTCGTCTCCAGAATATTCGTGTGCGGCAGATAGCGTTGCCGCCCAATCTCGCCGTTCGCCGGCATAATCCGAAAACGGCCGCCGTTCTCCCGGTCGAGCAGCGTGGAAAACACAGGATCCGAATCGAGACGCGGCAGACAGCACCACACCACTTCGCCGCTGTTGTGGATCAGCGCTGAGTACTGGCAGTTCCCGATGACGCCCAGCGCCTCGAGGTCGATGTTGGGGTTTTCCGGCACGGAGGTCGGCCCTGCACGCGGCGTGCCGTTTCTGCCGCTATGCCAGGACGCTTTTACAATACTCCACGAGGTTCCGCAGCTCCGAGATTCGGTCCATGTCCGGTCGCAGTGGGTAGATCCGTTCAATGATCGGCACGAATCGCATCTTTTCGTTTTTGACCATGAGAAGGATTTCCTTCACCGGCGCCTCCCCCTGCCCGAACGGAACGCTGTCGTGTGTGTGCAGTGCCGTGAGCCGCGGCCCCATCTCGCGCAGGAACGCGAGCGGATCTTCCACGCCCCAGTTCGCCCGTCCGCCCAGATCCGGACACACGCCGAAGTTCGGCGACATCGCGATCACCTTCCGCCAGCTATCGCCCGTGCCGATGTAGTTTTCGTCCCGCCGTCCGGTCGTCGGATGAAACCCGACCCGCATCTTGTACTTCGCCGACGGTGCAACCAGCCGTTCCGCGCCCGGCAGTGTCGTCACCACGTTGATCACCTCAACCCCGAGCGCCTGCGCCATCGGAAATACGCGGTCCACTTCCTCATCCGTGAACGACGCATCCACGGGAATGTTGTAGGCGTACACGTGAATGCCCGCGTCATCGAATCTCTTCTTCACCGCGCGCAGATCCTCCACCGACGCACCCAGCCGCCACTGCCGCAGCGCTTCCCGCTGTTCCGGCGGAAGCCCGCCGCGGCCCGCCGAAATCATCCCCGGCTCCACGAATCGCGATTCCAGCTCCAGCGTCCCGAGCGGCACCTGCGGCAGCCCCGCGATGATGTCATCCAGTTTGAATTCGCGGAAGCTGTAAGACCCGATCCCCAGCCGTACGCCGCCGAACGTCGTGGGCAGCTCCGGCGCGCCACGCAGCGCGGAAACCGCGGGAACAGCGGCGAGCGCCAGCTTTCCGAAATCTCGTCTGGTCTGAGTCATCAGATGACAGAATACGATGAAATGCAGTGAAAGCAAACACAACGCAAATTCTGGAAATCGCAGTCCTGCCCGGAGACGGCATCGGAGTCGAGGTGACCGAAGCCGCCCTCGAACTGCTCGCCGCGGTCGAAGCCGCATGCGGTGGACCGAAGCTGCACTTCATGAACCACGACGCTGGCGCGCAATATTTCCTCACAAGCGGCACCGCCCTGCCTGAATCCACCATGAAGGCCTGCGACACATCCGACGCCATGCTCTTCGGCGCCATGGGCTGGCCCGACGTCCGCCAGGCCGACGGCACCGAAATCATGCCGCAGCTCGAACTGCGCGGCGCGTTCGAACTCTACGCCGGCGTCCGCCCCATCCGCTGGTTCCCCGGCCTCCCGCCCGTCCTCGCCGACGAGCGCGCCAAAGACATGGATTTCGTCCTCATCCGCGAACAGACCGAAGGCCTTTTCTACGCGCGCGGCCGCGGCAAGCTCGTGAACGACTCCGAAGCTTACGACACCATGCAGATCACTCGCGCCGGCACCTCGCGCGTGAGCGAATTCTCGTTCCGCCTCGCCGAACGCCGCAAAGCCCGCCGCAGCGCCCGCGGCCGCGCCTCGCGCGTCACCTGCGTGGACAAAGCGAACGTCTTCGCCTCCATGGCATTCTTCCGCAAAATTTTCGACGAAGTCGCCGCCCGCCATCGCGATATCGAATTCGATCACTGGTACGTCGACACCATGGCCATGACGATGGTGAAGAAGCCCTGGGACCTCGACGTCATGGTGATGGAGAACATGTACGGCGATATCCTCTCCGATCTCGGCGCCGGCCTGATCGGCGGTCTCGGCATGGCGCCCTCCGGCGATATCGGCGACAACCACGGCCTCTTCCAGCCCGTGCACGGCTCCGCCCCGGATATCGCCGGCCAGGGCCAAGCCAACCCCTGCGCCATGTTCCTCTCCGCCGCCATGATGCTCGACTGGCTGGCCGATCGCCACCACGAACCAGCCCTCGAAGTCAGCGCCCGCGCCATCGAGAAGGCGATCGAGCTTGCCCTCACCACCGGCAACGTCAAACCAATGGAATACGGCGGCAACTCCGGCACCGCCGCCCTCACCAAAGCCGTGATCGGCGCCCTCCCCTCCGCTCTCACTCAGATTGAGGGCTAGCGTGGGGCGGGGCTTTGCCCTGCCGCCGGGCTTCTGCCCGACGTGTTCAGATCTTTATAAACAGCCGACACTCAACAAATGTGCGCCGCACACCCATTTGCACTCATTTACTGTGTTTTGCTGACATATCTAAGTTACAATCACGAGAAGTCCCTTCGTACGATGAAATTATGAGAATTCTGGTTCTTGGCGGCGATGGTTATTGCGGTTGGGCCACAGCGCTCTATCTCTCAAAGAAAGGGCACAGTGTCTCCATTCTGGATAACTATGTTCGCCGGTCGTGGGACCACGAACTCGGCGCCCAGACCCTGACACCCATCCAGCCCATGCCTCAGCGGCTCCGCGCCTGGAGCGATCGCGGCGGCGACGATATCAAACTCCACGTCGGCGACATCACCGATCACGACTTCCTCGCCTCCGTCCTCTGCGACGATCGCCCGGACGCCATCGTTCACTTCGCCGAACAGCGCTCCGCTCCTTATTCGATGATCGACCGCAAACACGCGGTCTTCACCCAGGTCAACAACGTCGTCGGCACTCTCAACCTGCTCTTCGCCATCCAGCAGTACGTGCCCGATTGCCACCTCGTCAAACTCGGCACCATGGGCGAATACGGCACGCCCAATATCGATATCGAAGAAGGCTACATCACCATCGAGCACAACGGCCGCAAAGACGTGATGCCCTACCCGAAGCAGCCGGGCTCTTTCTATCACCTCTCCAAGGTTCACGACAGCCACAACATCGCCTTCGCCTGCCGCATCTGGGGCCTTCGCGCCACCGATCTCCATCAGGGCGTTGTCTACGGAACCCTGACCGACGAAACCGCGCTTGATGAAGCCCTCATCAACCGCTTCGATTACGACGAAGTCTTCGGCACAGTCCTCAACCGCTTCTGCGTCCAGGCCGCCGTCGAGCATCCGCTCACGGTCTACGGCAAGGGCGGACAGACCCGCGGCTACATCGACATTCGCGACACCGTCCGCTGCATCGAGCTCGCCTGCCTCAATCCGGCCGCTCGCGGCGAATGCCGCGTCTTCAACCAGTTCACCGAACAGTTCACCGTTCTCCAGCTCGCCCACATGGTCCAGACCGTCGCGAAGAAGGTTGGGCTCAGCGTGCAGATCGATCACTTGCCTGATCCCCGCGTCGAGCTCGAAGAGCACTATTACAACGCGAAACACTCAAAGCTGCAGGATCTCGGCCTCAAGCCGCACCTGCTCTCCGATTCGCTGCTCGATTCGCTCCTGAACATCTCCGTTCAGTACCGCGACCGCATCGATCCCGCGCTCTTCCTCCCCCAGGTCAACTGGCGCCAGTACCGCAACGAACGCCGGCACGCCGCCTCCGTCGCCGCGGTCACCAGCTAGTGATGCTGTTGAGCTAGTCTGTGGGGCATTCAATCTGCCGCCGATTGTGAATCGGCGTGGTCGGTAGCCGTTGATCGTACAGGCCGAACACCAGAGCCGTCCTTCGAGCTATCCTTTTTGGAAACGGCAGGGAACTTTTCATCAGGTTCCCTGCGTTTCTCTCACAGGACGCGATGCTCGAAATCCGCAATCTCCGTAAAACCTACGGCGCCACCGTCGCCGTGGACGGCGTCAGCTTTCGCATCGAAAAAGGCCAAACCCTCGGACTGCTCGGCCCCAACGGTGCCGGCAAAACCACAACCGTCTCCATCATCTCCGGGCTCATCGGCGCAGAATCCGGCGAAGTCCTCATCGAAGGCCGCGCCCTCGGCAGCGATACCGACCCCGTCAAGCGCCGCATCGGTCTCGTCCCCCAGGACCTCGCCCTCTACGACGAGCTCAGCGCGCAATCCAATCTCGAATTCTTCGGCGCCCTCTATGAACTGCACGGCGCCGCGCTCGCCAAAGCCGCCGGAGCCGCAATGGAACTGGTCGGCCTCACCGACAAAGTCAACGAAAAAGTCAAAAACTTCAGCGGCGGCATGAAGCGGCGCCTGAATCTCGCGGTTGCGCTCCTGCACGATCCCGACCTCCTCCTCCTTGACGAGCCCACCGTCGGCGTCGACCCCCAAAGCCGCAACGCCATCTTCGACAATCTCGAAACTCTCAAACAGCGCGGCAAAACACTGCTCTACACCACCCACTACATGGAAGAAGCCGAGCGCCTCTGCGATCGCCTCGTCGTCATGGACCACGGCCACGTGATCGCGAACGACACGCTCCACGGCCTCTACCGAATCCTCCCCGCCAGCAACGTTCTCTCCGTCGAGCTCGAAACCCTGAACGGCGCATTCCCGCTCGATGATCTCCGCGAACTGATCGAAGTCCAGTCCGCCGAATTCGCCGGCGGCGCGCTTCGCATCGGCGTCGGCAACCTCGCCTCAGATACTCCGCGCGTCCTCGAATGGCTGAACGCCCGCGGCCAGAGCTTCACCCATCTCGTCACGGAACGCCCCGATCTCGAAACCGTCTTTCTCACCCTCACCGGAAGGAAACTGCGCGACTCATGATCACTCCCCTCCGTGCCCTGGTCCGCAAGGACATCCGCCTCTTCTTCGCCGATCGCCGCGCCGTCATCATGGGCTTCATCGCGCCCATCGCGATCGCCTCCTTCTTCGGCTACATCTTCGGAAACAACGGCAGCGATAACGGCGAGCCCAGCCCGCTCGCGGTCCTCTACGTCGATCAGGACGCCAGCCCGATTTCGAAAGCCATCCTCGCCGACCTGCAGAAGCAGAAATCGCTGGCC
>CAZPZE010000909.1:0-7181 GCA_964590625.1 uncultured Solibacteraceae bacterium | reverse complement strand
GCAGCAGGGACCCGTGACCTTCACGTCGAACACCACGCTGGTGATTGTCGACGTCAGCGTCAAAGACAAAAGCGGCAAGGTGGTCGAAGACCTGAAGAAGGGCGATTTCGCGATCACTGAAGATGGCAAGGCCCAACAGGTTGCGGTTTTCGATTTCCAGAAGCTGGATATCGAAGCCGCGCCTCCGGTCCCGGCAATAAAGCCGGACGCGAAGCCCGCCGCCGCATCGGCTCAGCCAGCTACGGTCACCGCAACCGTAACTCAGACGCCGAAGGCTGCACCGGCCCCGAAACCTGCCGCGCCTGCCGCGGCCGCGGAATCGAAGCCGGCGGAGAAGCCGCTCATTCGTTATCAGGACCGCCGTCTGGTGGCCATGCTGTTCGATATGAGCTCGCTCGCTGTGGCGGACCAGATTCGCGTCCAGAAAACCGCGATTTACTTCATCCATTACAGCCTCAAGCCGGCCGAAAAGCCGCTCATCCGTTATCAGGATCGCCGTCTCGTGGCCATGCTGTTTGATATGAGCACGCTTCAGGTGGCGGACCAGATTCGCGTTCAGAAGACTGCAATCGACTTCATCCACAAAAGCCTCAAGCCGGCCGATCTCGTTTCGATTCTCATCACGACTACCGGCCCGCTGGAAGTAGCGCAGGATTTTACCGATGACAAAGACGCGCTGGAAGCGGCCGTCAAGAAGTTCCGCATCGGTGAAGGCAGCGATCTGGCAGACAATCTGGGCGCCGGCGACACCTCGGACGACAACACCTTCAGCGCCGATCAGTCCGAGTTCGACATCTTCAACGTGGATAAGAAGCTGACCACGATCGAAACTTCGTGCAAGATGCTTTCGAGCTTCCCGGAAAAGAAAGCGCTCATGTACTTCTCGGGCGGCATCACGCAGAACGGCACTGACAACCAGGCTGAGCTGACCAAGGCCGTCAACGTCTGCAAGAAGTCGAACGTCTCCATCAACCCCATTGACGCGCGCGGTATGACGGCGTCGGCTCCCGGCGGCGATGCCAGCACGGGCTCCGGCCGCGGCGGCTCCAGCCTGTTCACGGGGGGCGGCAGCGGCGGTAACGGCGGCGGACGCGGTGGCGCGGCGAACGACTCCTCGCAGGAAACGCTTTCCACGCTGGCCTCTGATACCGGCGGACGTCTCTTCGCGGAAGACAACAACCTGACGAGCGGCCTCGAACAGGCGCGCGACGACATCGGCAGCTACTACATCCTCGGCTACTACAGCACGAACGGCAAGCTGGATGGCAAGTACCGCACGGTGTCGGTGAAGGTCAACCGGGCGGACGTCGCGAATGCCAAACTGGATTACCGGCATGGCTACTTCGCGGAGAAGGACTTCAGCAAGTTCAGCTCATCCGACAAAGAGGCGCAGCTCGAACAGGCGCTCATCCTCGGTGATCCCATTACCGACCTGACTCTCGCCGCCGAAGTGAATTACTTCCGTCTGGCTCGCGACCGCTATTTCGTGCCCCTCAGCGTCAAAATTCCGGGCTCGGAAATTGCCCTCGCCAAGAGTAAAGGCAACGCGAAAACCGATCTGGACTTCGTCGCCCAGCTACGCAACAGCAAAGACCAGATACAAAGCCAGGTAGCCGATACGATCACGATTCAGCTCGCACAGTCTTCTCTGACGGAGCTGAATAGCCGGGCCATCGCTTACGATACCGGCTTTGCGGTACCGCCGGGATCTTACAAGCTGAAGTTCCTGACGCGCGAGAACGAAACCGGCAAGATGGGCACTTACGAGAAGAACTTCGTGATTCCCGATCTCGCCACCGAACAACCCTCGACGATCAAGACGAGCTCGATCGTGCTGAGCAGCCAGCGCCAGTCCACGAAGGGCGCGCTCGCCAAGGCCGATCCGAACAGCAAGCTGACGGATGCGAACCCGCTGGTGCAGGAAGGCCAGCAGCTCGTTCCCAGCATTACCCGCGTGTTCCGCAAGGACCAGAACCTCTACGTGTACATGGAGGTCTACGATCCGGTGCTCGGTACGGACCAGAAGCCGAGCGTGGCGGCGATCCTGACGTTCTTCCGCGGGAAGAACGTGATGTCGCAGTCTCAGCCGGTGCGGCTCGATAGCTTCATTCCGCAGCGCGGCCAGACGCTGCCGGTTCGGTTCCAGGTGCCGCTCTCCAGTCTGCCGACTGGCGCCTATACCTGCCAGATCAACCTGATTGATGAAAACGGCCACAAGTTCGGCTTCCAGCGGGCGGATATCAAGATCCTCCCCGCGGCGGGCGGCGCAGCAGCCGCTCCGAAGGCCGGCTTCTAAACCTCACTTCAAAGCAAAACGAAAAGACTGGCGCGAGCGAATCGCGCCAGTCTTTTTTGTTTGCGATCTACTGACGCCAGTTCCGCAGCGACGGCGAAAGCGCCGCGATCAGAACCACCACACCGACGGCCGCGAAACCGCCGCCCACAACGCTGATAATCGCGCCGAACCAGGCGGCGGTCCAGCCGGATTCCGCCGCGCCCAGCGAGTTCGAGCAGTTGATAAAGATGCTGTTCACCGCCATCACGCGGCCGCGCACGTAATCCGGCGTTTTCGTCTGCAGCACGCTCTGACGCAGCACGACGCTCACGTTGTCGAATGCCCCGGTCAGCGCCAGCATCGCGCAGGAGATCCAGAGATTTCGCGAAAGCCCGAAGCCGACGGTGGCGAGTCCGAAGCCCGCCACGCTCCAGAGCAGCACAGGGCCCGCGCGGCGGATGTGCGGCAGATGCGCCAGCGTCACCGCCATCAGGATCGCGCCCACCGAAGGAGCGGCGCGCAGCCACCCGAGAGCCCTCGCGCCGGCGTGCAGAATATCGACGGCGAAGATCGGCAGCAGCGCGGTCGCACCGCCGAACAGGTAAGCGAAGAGATCGAGCGATACCGCCGAGAGGATCAGCTTGTTATCGCGGATGAAACGCATCCCTTCGAGCGGCGACCCCGGCTGCATTTCATGCTTGCGGTTGAAATTGATCTGGGCGATGCAGAGCAGAACAATGATGGAGCAAACGGCCTGAAGGCCGTAAACCACGCGGCTGCTGATCGCCGCCAGCAGAATTCCCGCGAGCGCCGGACCTCCGACGTTCGCCGATTCGAACATCGTCGCGGTCCAGGTCACCGCGTTCGGCACGATTTCGGTTGGAACGATCTCCGGCACCATCGCGCCGCGAATCGGCATCTGGAAAGTGCGCGTGGTGGCGATCAGGAACAGAGACGCGTAAATCCCCGCCACGCTGTGAACCCCCGCCGCCAGGAGCAGCGATGCGAGCACCGTCAGACTCTGCGCGCCCAGCATGATGTAGCGGCGGTTGTGCCGGTCGGCAACGTGCCCCGCGATCAGCGCGAAGGCGAACGCCGGCACGATCTGCACCAGCCCGACAGCTCCCAGCACCTTCGCCGAATGCGTTTCGAGATAAAGATCCCAGCTCACCGCAACCGCGAGCATCTGCAGCCCCAGATTTCCCAGCGCATGGGCGGCGAGCAGAAAACGGAAGTCGCGATAGCGGAATGCGGCGTATGCGTCCAATTCAAATAGGATCGCTTACGGGTTCGCGCGGACCGCATGATGGATCATAAGAACGATATGTATATCGTCCATGTTCATGTTCAGGTCAAGCCCGGTATGGAGCAGGCGTTTATTGACGCCACGCTCGAAAACGCGCGCAACAGCGTGCAGGAAGCCGGCATCGCGCGCTTCGACGTGCTGCACGATACCGCGGATGCCTCGCGATTCGTGCTGGTGGAGGTCTACCGCGACGCCTCCGCGCCGCCGAAACACCGCGAAACCGCGCACTATCTGAAATGGCGCGACACGGTGGAAAACATGATGGCGGCGCCCCGCACGCGCGCGATCTACGACAATCTCTTTCCTGCTGACGAGGGCTGGTAGTGCGGTTTGAGTTCACCACCGCGGGCCGAATCATTTTCGGTCCGGGCACGGTCGCGGAACTGGGACCGCTGGCGCGTGCGATCGGCCGCCGCGCGTTCGTCGTCACCGGACGCGACAAGATTCGCCACGCCGGCGTCATCAATGATCTCGAAGGCGCGGGCCTGAACTGCACGCTGTTCGGCGTAGCGGGCGAGCCGACGGTCCATCTGGTTCACGAAGGCGCCGCGCTCTTCGCGGCATCCGGATGCGAGCTACTGATCGCGATTGGCGGCGGCAGCGCGATTGACGCCGGGAAAGCCATCGCCGCGCTCGCCGCAAATCCGGGCGACCCGCTCCAGTATCTCGAAGTGATCGGAGCGGGGAAGGCGATCCCGAACACGCCGTTCCCGATGATCGCGGTTCCCACAACGGCGGGAACCGGCTCCGAAGTGACACGCAACGCCGTTCTGGCCTCACCGCAGCATCGCGTGAAAGTGAGTTTACGCAGCCCGATGATGCTGCCGCGCGTTGCAATCGTCGATCCGCAGCTCACCATCGGCCTGCCGCCCGCCATCACCGCCAGCACCGGACTCGATGCGCTCACACAGCTCATCGAACCTTACGTCAGCGCGCGCGCGAACCCGATGACGGATGCGTTCTGCCTCGATGGCCTGCGCGCAGTGAAGCGCAGTCTCGCGGCGGCGTATCGCAACGGATCGGACGCGGCCGCGCGCGCCGGCATGTCCTACGCCAGCCTGCTTGGCGGACTCTCGCTCGCGAACGCCGGACTCGGCATCGTTCACGGATTCGCCGCGCCCATCGGCGGCATGTTCGATGCGCCGCACGGAGCCGTTTGCGCGGCGATCCTGCCCTACGGCATGGCGGCCAACATTCGCGCCGGAGCGGCGCTCGAACGCTATCGCGAGATCGCGGCCATTCTGACCGGCAGCCCGCAAGCCTCGGCGCAGGATGGGGTCACGTGGGTATACGATCACGTCCGCGCGCTCAGCATTCCTGGCCTCGCAAAATACGGGATCGGCCCCGCGCATGTGGATGACATCGTCGCGAAAGCCGCAAAAGCCAGCAGCATGAAAGCCAATCCGATTCAGTTGCCGGCGGAAGAACTGAAGCGCGTCCTGGAGGAAGCGATTTGAAATCCGAAACGCGGATTGTGGAAGCCACGGCCGCCGATGTGCCGCTGATTCTCGCACTCATTCGCGGCCTCGCCGAATACGAGAAGCTCAGCGATCACGTCACCGCGACCGAAGACAAGCTTCGCGATACGCTCTTCGGCCCGCATCCCGCCGCCGAAGTTCTTCTCGGCTACCTGGGCGACACATGCGCCGGCTTCGCTCTCTTCTTTCAGAACTACTCCACGTTCCTCGCGAAGCCCGGCATTTTCCTCGAAGATCTCTTCGTAAAACCGGAATTCCGGGGCAGGGGAGTCGGGCGCGCGCTGTTCACGCGCGTCGGCCAGATTGCGAAGGAAAGAAACTGCGGGCGCTTCGAGTGGGAGGTGCTCGACTGGAACGCGCCCGCGATCGGATTCTACAAAAGCCTCGGCGCCGTGCCGATGGATGAGTGGACCAAATACCGCATCACCGGCGAGACGCTCGAAAAGTTCGGCGTTTAAGCCTTCGCGCGAGGCATGAAGTTCAGCGATGCTGAGTTCATGCAGTAGCGCAGGCCCGTGGGACGCGGGCCGTCGTCGAATACGTGCCCCAGGTGCCCATCGCACCGCGTGCAGACCACTTCCGTGCGCGTCTCGCCAAAGCTGTGATCGACGCGCTCGGTCACGTTCTCTTTCGCAAGCGGCTGCCAGAAACTCGGCCATCCGGTGCCCGAATCGTACTTCGTCTTCGAATCGAAGAGCATCGTTCCGCAGCACACGCACGCGAACAGCCCGTCAGCGTGCAGGTTCCAGTATTTGCCGGTGAACGCGATCTCGGTGCCGGCCTTGCGGGTCACGTCGAACTGCATGGAGTCGAGCTGCTTCCTCCACTCCGCGTCCGTCTTAACGACCTTCGGCAGTTCGGCCACGCCCGTCCTCTTCCCCGTTCCATCGAACTGGACGATCTTCACCATCTTCGGTTCTCTCTCGCTCGCCAGCAGATAAGATGCGCCCACCGCGGCGCTCACCGCCGCCAGAAATCCGCGGCGCGACGTGTTCGGAAAAATTTTGGTCATAAGCTGCTCTTCCTGTACATGTCCGGATAGGTCTTCTTCAGTGCGTCGATCATCGGCAGATCGAAGTACTGAATATAAGGTTCGTGGGGGTTGCGGTCGAGGTAATGCTGATGGTGCTCCTCCGCCGCGTAGAAGCCCTTCACCGGCTCGAGCTTCGTCACGATCGGGTGCTTGTACACCCTCGCCGCGTTCAGCGTTTTGATGTACTCTTCGGCGACGGTCTTCTGGTTGTCGTCCGCGTAGAAAATTTCGGAGCGATACTGCGTGCCTTCGTCATTGTGCTGCCGGTTGAGCGTGGTGGGATCGTGCGCGATCGAGAAGTAGATCTTCAGCAGCTGCCCGTAAGTGACAACCGAAGGATCATAAGTGATCTCGATCGATTCCGCGTGCCCCGTGGTGCCCGTGCTCACTACCTCATAATGAGCGGTCTTTTTGTCGCCGCCGGAATAGCCGACGGTAGTTTTGGTGACGCCCTTCACATGCTCGAAAACGCCCTGCATGCCCCAGAAACAGCCGCCCGCCAGCACGGCCGTCATCTTCTTCGCACCCGCCGGAGCGAGCTGCTCAGAAGGCGGATCGGGAAACGCGGGCATCGACGAATTCGCCGCTACCGCGCCTATCGCCGCAAGCGCGGCAATCACAGTACTGAATACAAGAAGGTTGCGCTTCATGGTCTCTCTGTCCCTATATTACGCAGTTTCCGGCAAACTGGTTATGGTGGCCGCTGTCCAGCATAACGCACTTTGCGCAGGCTCTAATCCCCACGCAGGAGTATACGGAAAGCGCCTCTATCTGGATTGGACGTATGCGCGGTGGAGGCGGTTCTCGATCTCGCCCACCCAACCCGCATGTTCCGGCTTCATCAGGACAGAGCGAAGGCAGAGAACATGGTTGAGATTGTCCCTGTAACTATTTGATGGAAATAGGTTTATTGGAAGGTCAATCAATGCCAGATGCAGGTTCTCCGCCGCCGCCTTTTCGAACAGCAGCCGGGAAAGCGCGGACGCCTCGGCGGCGGTCCCCGCACGCGGCGCCCACACCACAATATCGAGTTCCGGAACGAGCGGAACGATCCAGCGCGGATCGTCTTTGAGCCGCGCAACGAAATCG
>CAZPZE010000908.1:0-4301 GCA_964590625.1 uncultured Solibacteraceae bacterium | reverse complement strand
GGCGTGTCGCCGCCGCGGGAGTCCAATCAACTCGCTGGTACCTGCTCTCTGCTTACTTACTTACGGGCGCCGGCCTTGGCTTCAGCGCGCTTCACGAAGTAGTCGAGAAGCTCCGAGCTGGAGTTGCCCATTTCGACGTCGAAAGCATCCACGCGGCCGGTGAAGTAGTTGTACATCCAGACCGCGGGGACGGCCACGAACAGACCGATAGCGGTGGTCACGAGCGCTTCCGAAATACCGCCGGCGATCGCGCCGATACCGGGAGTCTTCTGGGCGGCCATCGTCTTGAACGCGTTGATGATGCCGACGACGGTTCCGAACAGACCGACGAACGGCGCGGTGGAACCGATGGTGGCCAGAGCGCTGACGCCGCGCTTCAGTTCGGCGTGCACGATGGCTTCGGAGCGTTCGAGAGCGCGGCGGGAAGCTTCGATTTCCTCACCGGAAATCTGCGAACCGCCCTGGTGCGCCTGGAATTCCTGCAGACCGGCAACCACGACCTTGGCGAGGTGGCTCTTCTTGTAACGGTCGGCAACCTTGATAGCTTCATCGAGCTTGCCTTCGCGCAGCGCGCCCGCCACAGCCGGCGCGAACTGACGGCTCTGTTTACGGGCCGCATTAAAGGCCATAATGCGATCGATCATCACACCGATCGACCACGCCGACATCAGGAACATGATGATGACGACGGCCTTGGCCAGACCACCCATCTGAGTCCAGAGGTGGCGGAAATCCCATCCCGGCGCTCCGGCTTCCTGCAAAAGCATGAACGCCCAAACCTGCATCTGTAAAAGCATTTGTCCTTGTTCTCCTGCGAGTTGATTTTATTCAGCTATTTTCTGGCCGGCAGCCAGCCAGGGCTGGCCGCCGGTAATCCGCACTTCGAATCCGAAACCGACTAATTGGTCAAACTAAAGTTCACGTCAATGGTGGTCAGCACTTCCACCGGTTCGCCGTTCAGCATGGTCGGCTTGTAGCGCCACTGCTTCACGGCTTCCGTTGCCGCCTGCACCAGCAGAGGCGGCGCGCCGGGCAGAACCTTCAGATCTTCGATCGTCCCTTCCTTCGAAATGGTCGCTTCGAATCTGACGGTACCCTGCTGGCGGGCCATCTTGGCCAGTGGAGGATAAACCGGCTTCACAGCATTGATGAGATTTGCTGCCTGAACCTGACCACCGACTCGCTGCGGACCGGTCGGCTTCGGCGGGGGTGGCGGAGCCTTGGGCGGAGGCGGCGCGGCGGCCGGCAGGCCACCGATGATGCCACCGAGCGCTCCGGCGCCCGGCATGCCGCCGGGAACGCCACCGATCACGCCCGTCGCGAGCGGAGCCTCTTCTTCGGTCACCATCAGAATCTTCTGCGGAACCGACTTCGGAGCAATCAACTGATTCGCAATGAACTGCCGGGGAGCGGTGTGCACCACCTTCACTACCTGCGGTGGAGGCGGCGGTGGAGGAGGAGGCGGCGGTGGCGGCGCCACGAGGAAGCTCGAAAGCTGCGCCCCTGGCATCGTCTCGTAATAGATCAGCGGAATAATGACCAGAACCCCGATCAGTCCGAGCTGAATCAAAAACGACAGCATGATCGTGTACGGCTTTTTGGTTTTACCCACGCCATCAACGAATGTTTGTTCGAACATGGTTTCCCTCTTTTCAGCTTCGCTTTGAGCGAGCCGGAATATCTCAAACCCTCACCAACAGGTCCGGCGCCTTCTTATGCCCCGGAAGTTCCAGCGGGGCGCGACACAGCGCCTCACATCATACACCAAAGAACCTATATCAGGAAAACCATCCGGCCCACCGCGGACCGGCATTCTTCTTATCTGACTTTCCCGATCTTCTTCCCCTTCACCTCAGCAACCGGCTTCGGCGCGGGCGCCACCACGGGCGCCGTCTTCTTTCTCGCGTCCGCCCAGTTATGCCAGAACAGCACAATCGGACTCGCCACAAACACCGAAGAATAAGTTCCAATCAGGATACCGACAACCAGCGCGAAAGCAAAGCCGTGCAGTACCGGACCACCGAAAAGGAACAGCGCAATCACCGCCAGGAAAGTCAGACCGGACGTCATTACCGTCCTGCTCAGCGTCTGGTTGACGCTGCGATTGATCAGATCCGCCAGACTCTCACGGCTATTCAGGCGATTGTTTTCGCGGATACGATCGAAGATCACGATCGTATCGTTCATGGAATAACCAACCAGAGTCAAGAGCGCCGCGATCACTGTCAGCGTGATCTCTTTCCCGAACAGCGAGAAAAGTCCGATGGTGATGATCGTGTCGTGGAGACAGGCGATAACCGCCCCCACTCCGTAGATCCACTCGAACCGGAACCAGATGTACACCAGCATCCCGGCAAGAGCAAGCAGCGTGGCATTCACGGCCTGTTTGCGAAGTTCTTCGCCAACTTTCGGGCCGACGATCTGAATATCCCGCGACGCATTGTATGGCGCGAGATAGCATTCCTGATTCAACACCGTGAGCACCTGCGGTGTCAAGCCAGTCGTTCCCCTCAGTTGGTCAAAATTTGTAATTAGTCCACTATAATTTTTGTCACGCCTCGCGGTGAGCGCTTTCATCAGATCCTGCACCTGCTGATCGGATAATTGCGCGCCGGCGGACTGCAGAGGTCCAGCCAACCGGGATGTTAATTGATCCACAGTCGCGTTGTTGAAGTCGAGCTTGCCGCTGGCTGGTTGCCCAAAAGTTTTCGCAAGCGTATCGAACACGACCTGGCGATTCTTCGCGAGCGTCTGATCGTTGCCGCCCTCGGTGCCGATCACAATCGAGTTCTGCTCATTGGTCGAGCCGCCGGAAATGGACTGGACGGTGGGCGCGCTGGACAATGCAGCTCCGAGCGCGGAACGCACCTTCTCGACCGTTTGCACGTCGGGGTAGGTTGCGAACTTAACCGTGATCTCCATACCGCCCTTAAACTCAATCCCCAGCTTGGGTCCGCCATTGAGGGCCAGGCTGATCAGCCCGACCGCGCTCAGAACCAGCGAGGCTCCAATGAAAGGCCACTTCCACCGGAGAAAATCAAAATTAGTCTCTTTAAATAATTCCATCGATCACTGCTCGCCCGGCGACCCGGCCCGAACTGTGCCAATTGTAGTGACACCGGCCGCCGTCAGAATGTTCCCTTAATCCTTTTTTCGTTTCGAACGCCGCGGCGTTTCCGCTCGCGACGCCCACACCTTATCCGAACGAACCAAAAAACTTATCACACCCTCGCCACCGGCTGCCGGAACCCGGACGGCCGATCGCTTCAGATACTGAGCTCCGCCAGGTCTCTGCCCGACGTTTCCCAGTCAAAGATCACACGCGACACCCACACCGCCGTAAACACGTTGGCAAACAGACCAATCACCAGCGTCACCGCGAATCCCTTCACTGGTCCGGTTCCGAACAGGAAGAGGAACAGGCACGAAACGATCGTAGTCACGTGAGTATCGACGATGGTCCACCAGGCCTTGCCAAATCCCGCGTCAATCGCCGCGACAACTGTTTTGCCTGCTCGCAGCTCTTCGCGGATTCTTTCGAAAATCAGCACATTCGAATCGACCGCCATACCCACGGTCAGAATGATACCGGCGATGCCCGGCAGCGTCAGCGTGGCGCCGAAGTAGGCGAGCGCCGCAATCAGGATGATCGTGTTCAGCAGCAGCGCCAGCACCGCGTTGATGCCCGCGCGCTTGTAATAGATCAGCATCACGAGAACCACAGCGAGAAGGCCCGCGATGCCCGCGTAGATGCCTTCGTGGATCGAATCCGCACCGAGCGACGGCCCGACTGTACGTTCATTGCCGAACGAGATACTGGCCGGCAGAGCGCCGGTGCGGAGCACCAGTTCGAGATCGCTCGCCTCCTGCTGCGTCGAGAGGCCATTGATGCGGCCCGAGTCGCGAATCGAGTTCTGGATCACGGCCACGCTCATGATGTTCTTGTCGAGAACCACCGCGAGGTTATTGCCGATGTTGGCGGACGTGAATTTTTCGAACTTGTTGCCGCCGTCCTGGGAAAGCTTGAATCCGGTCTCCCAGCGGCCCGGCGAATCGGAATCAACCGATGCGGTCGCGCTGCGAATGTCCTGACCGGTAATGACCGGCGAGCGATTCACGAGATACCAGCCGTGGCCCGGCCATTCGAGCAGTTCGGTATTGAGGGGAAGAATGCCGCCCTTGGCTGCAAGGGCCGCCTCGCGGCTCTGGAAGGGACCTTCCTTTTCCTGCACGATCTTCAACTGGGCCGTCTGCCCGATGATGTCTTTCACGTGCGCGGGATCGTCGACACCAGGCAGTTC
>CAZPZE010000907.1:0-1632 GCA_964590625.1 uncultured Solibacteraceae bacterium | reverse complement strand
CCGAACTGGCCCTATTTCCTCGACTTCGCATCGAAGCACATGTAGGTCCGCGCCGGATCGGTTCCTTTCGCGATAAGCTGACGGACGAGAGGAAATACCGATCGATGAGAAAAACAGGCGCCGCCGCGCTGGCCCTGGGCGCATGGGCGGCGTGGTTTGCCGCGCACGCTGCTTCCACCGTAAACTCCGTCGGGATGACGATGGTGACGGTTCCCGCGGGCAGCTTCGAAATGGGCGTCGATTCCATCCCGCTGCCCCAGGACTTGATCAAAGGGCCTTCCGGTGTGGTCTATGATCGCACGTCGAACGAAGGCGATTACGATGAGACACCCGTCCACCGCGTTACGATCAGTCATCCGTTTGCGATGAGCGCAACGGAAGTCACTGTCGAACAGTTTCAGAAGTTTCGCCCGGAGTTTAAAGCGGATCCATATTATGCGCCGTACGTCTCAGGTGTGAGCTGGGATGACGCGGTTGCCTTCACAAAATGGCTGACTGACAAAGAGGGTAAGCCTTACCGCCTGCCGACGGAAGCCGAGTGGGAGTACGCCGCACGTGCGGGTACGAGGACGCTGTTCGGTACCGGCACGCACCAGCCTGCGCCCGAAACCGCGAACGCCTGGGGCCTGAAGAACATGAGCACAGGCGTGGCCGAATGGTGTCTCGACTGGCACGGCCTCTATCCGAACGCGGCACTGACCGATCCTGTGGGACCAGCGACGGGAATCGGTCGCGTGATCCGCGGTGGTGGACTCGATTACCGGCCCGCACCGAAGACCGATCAGGGCCGCCATCTTCCCGCCGAGATGGCGTATTACGCACGCTCCGCCAATCGCGCCAGCATGGCGCCGGGGTTCCGCGGCGAGCACGGAATTGGATTCCGCGTGGTGCAGGCTCCGATGCCCGCGACGCAGCCATGGCCCGTGGAACCCAATTTCTTCGTCACGGACGTGAAGCAGAATGCGCCGGAGCTGAAGCGCGGCCCGAATCCGGATATCCCTTTCTATTACTCGCGGCCGCTGTTTCCGGATCTGGGCGATAAAGACATGCGCGCGATCAGATGGAAGATCGGGTTCAAGCCGGGAATGGGCGTCGCCTATCACAACTCCGCGGTGCAGGTGCTGAACAACGGCGACCTGATCGCCGCGTATTACAACACCCCGAAGTACGAAGACGATCCCGATCAGACGGTAATGACGATGCGGCTTCGTTACGGCGCCGAGGATTGGGACATGCCGGAGCCGTGGCCCGATTTCACCGATGCCGATGACGCCGCACCCGTTTTCTGGAACGAAGCGGGCCACCTCTGGTTCTTCTGGGGCTCACCCCGCCTGCTGGGCGGCGGGCCGTTTCAATACATGACGTCCGACGACAACGGCGCGAACTGGAGTCCCGTCGTTCTGGCGAATTTGACCGCGCCTCCGGGAAAATTCACGCCGCAGCCGATCAACAGCGTGGTTCGCGCGAAGGACGGCACGATTTATCTGCCGGTCGATGGCGCGGGCAGCATCAGCGTCGTTTTCAACTCGCACGATAACGGCAAGACATGGACCGGCCCCGGCGGCCGCACCGCAGGACGCCATACGACGCTCGTGATTGGACGCGACGGCTCCCTGATCGGCTTCGGCGGGA
>CAZPZE010000906.1:0-1692 GCA_964590625.1 uncultured Solibacteraceae bacterium | reverse complement strand
GCCGATTTCAATCGCCGACTGCATACTTAAAGTTTATCCGGAAAACCCTCGCGTGAGAGCACGAGATTGCCCTTGCGGTCGACGCGATAGTATCCGTCCTCCGAATGTCCGGAAATATGCGTCGCGTCCTGATCGCCCTTATCGACCTGCTTCCACTTCTTCTCCAGCACGGTCGAATAGGCGTTCAGAAATGCGGTGGCCGAACTCTCGTCCGCCCATTCCGTGGCAAATATCAATGAAGTGCGGCGGTCCTTGTTCTTCGGAACTCTCCGCTCCGCATCCACCCGATAGTGGCCCCCCTTCATCTCCGGCGCAAGCCCGCTGGCGATCGCAGCGGTTGTGTATTGCCGCAGCAATACCTCCACGTCCTCTTCGCCGAAGACGCCCTCCACGGCGGGCTTCATATTAGCCGAGGGCTTCGGCAGATCCGGCACCTCCGGTTTCGTGCCCGAAAAATAGCGGCCCGGATGGAGAATCTGCGACGTGGAGACCGGCGGCTTCGTGAATACCTGCGAGAACGCGGACTGCCCGTCGCGCGCTACCACCGCCTGCTGGAACTCTTCGCCTTCCACGTAGGGAAACAGCATCGTCGCGCGCAGATAGAGCGGAGCCTGGCTGAACACCGGGTAGCTCGTGTCGTCCTCATTCGGCTGCCTCTGAAAATACTGGCGCGCCACCCCGGGATCCGTCAGCGTCTTCCCTGCCTGCCGCGCCGCGAATTCAATCGTGAGCCACGAAGCCTGGCCTTCCACAACCGTCTGGCGCGCGAGCGATTCCTCGGCATCGGTTGGGTCTTTATTCAGATACTTCTCGATATTGAAATTCTGATCGGCCAGCGCATGCGCAAGCTCATGCACCAGCGCTTCGTCACGCATGGTGGAAGCAGCCCAGTCCGAGATGAACAGCTTCTTCTGATGAAAGTCGTAAAACGCCGCGGCCTGTTCAGTAAGCAGATCGATGGTCGTCTTCCGCAGGTCGAAGTTCGGCGGCACGAAGCCCAGCTTCTTGAGACTCAGTTCCTCCGCATAAATATCCTTCGGCCGCACCGAATGGCGGATCTGATTTTTCACGTAAGCGTTGACCTGCTCGCGCGTGATGAGCTGGAACGGCAGATGGCGGCGAATCCGGAAGCCCGTGATCTCGGAAAGCTGGCGCAGGATCGAATCGATTTCCGCCGCATCGGGCAACTTCCCGGCGGCCTCCGGCGCGGGCTCCTGCAAAGCGCAGGCAGGCAGCGAAATCAGGAAAAGCGCAGCCAGCCACCAACCGCGAATTCGACCCATATCCCCATGTTAAAGGCAGATGACCCTCGCGCTACAATTGAAGCTGATTTCGTTTCCAGAAAGTGAGCAGATTTTCACCTTGGCAGACAAACAGGCTTATCAGTCCGAGAATTTAGGCAGCGGCACCTTCATCATCAGCAAGCCGAAGCGCAAGAAGGCGAAGATGCGCCAGACGCGCCTCAAGAACGTGCGCCGCGGCAGCCGCAAGTAAAGTCCACGCGCCGCGTCCGCTTTTCCATAAAAAGCACTCTGCCGACTGGAGGCCGGATGGATGAATTCGTCTGTCTATGCGATTCTATTCAGACAGAGGAGACACAATGAAATTCATCCGAACGTTCTCGATTGCCGCCCCGCTGGCAATCGCACTGATGGCGCCCAGCCTCCGCGCCGCCGATATTCCGGCCGAGGG
>CAZPZE010000905.1:0-1926 GCA_964590625.1 uncultured Solibacteraceae bacterium | reverse complement strand
CGCGAGATCAAGCCGATCCCGCCGGTACCCCCGACTCCGAATGACGGGGCGAAGATCGAGAAGGAACTCATCACTGAGATCAGACCCATTGTAGAGACAAAGTTCCGGACGCTGACGGATCGCGATCACCGGGCGATTGGGGGACTTTCGATGGGAGCGAGCCAGTCGATGTCGATCGGCCTGCACAATATCGATCAGTTTGCGTACATCGCCGCGTTCAGCGGAACCGGGGCGCGGACCGAGTGGGAGAAGGCCGATCCGGCGATGCTGAATAAGAAGCTGAAGGTGCTGTGGATCGGATGCGGCACGGAGGACCCGGGCTATCGGGGCGTCAAGAGCATGGATGACATGCTGACGCAGCGAGGTGTGAAACACGATTTCCACCAGTCCGGCGGCGGGCACAGCTGGCCGAACTGGCAGCAATATCTCGCGATTTACGCGCCGATGCTGTTCCGGAATTAGTCCGGACTCGCGTCGCATGGGAACGGTTCACATTTTTTCTGGAACCGCTTCCAACATTGGTCCGACCAGTGATATAGTGGTGTCCCGTGAGATACGAAATGAGCCTGTTGTGGCGCAGTGCGCCGTTGATTTTTGCCGGAATCGCGCTCTCGGTTTCCGCGCAGGTTAAGACGGAAGTGCCGCCTGTTGTGGCGGGCGCGAAACCGGTGACGGTGGAGCACATCAAAGTGCACGGGGTGTCGCTCGAAGGCAATCTGGAGGGGGACGCGGTGGACCGCGACGTCATCGTCTTTCTGCCTCCCGACTACGCGAAGAATAAGAGCCGGCGCTATCCGGTTGTGTACGCGCTGCACGGCTATTCGATCGGTGCGGAGCAGTGGACGCACGAGATCCACGTTCCGCAGACGATCGAGGGAGCGTTTGCACAGGGCGCGCAGGAGATGATCGTCGTGCTGCCGGATTCGAAAACGGTGCACAACGGATCGATGTATTCGAGCTCGGTGACGACGGGCGATTTCGAGAACTTCATTGCGCACGATCTGGTGGCGTACATCGACGCGCATTACCGGACGATTCCGCATCGCTCGGCGCGCGGTCTGGTGGGGCACTCGATGGGCGGATATGGCGCGAGCCGGATCGGGATGAAGCATTCCGATGTTTTCGGAAGCCTCTACATCATGAGCCCGTGCTGCATGTCGGCGCGCGGCGCGGGGCCGGCGCAGCCCAACTCAGCGAATGACAAAGCACTCGAGGCGGTGAAAACGCCGGAGGATTCGGCCAAGCTGCCGTTCGGACTGCGCGCGCAACTGGCGTCCGCCGCAGCGTGGTCTCCGGACCCGAAGAATCCGCCGCTGTATCTCGATCTGCCGACGGGGGACGGTGCGGCGCGGCAGGAGGTGCTGGCGAAGTGGGCGGCGAATGCGCCGCTTGCGTTTATCGATCAGTACATCGGAAATCTGCGGCAGTACAAGGCGATCGGGATTGATGTGGGCGATCAGGACGGGTTGCGCGTGGATACCACGAAGCTGCATGACATCCTCGACAAATACGGAATCGCCAACTCGTTTGAAGTCTATTCCGGCACGCACACGAGCGCTGTAGCGGACCGGTTTCAGAATCACGTGATGCCGTTTTTCGGCAAGAATCTTTGTTCGGGGCGGAATTGCCAGTGACGGCGGCGAAGGGGCTGAGCGCGATCTGCTGCGTATCGGCGGCGGTTTTGCTGAGCGCCTGCTCCACCGCGCAGGAGAAAGCTCCGGCGGTGAAGGAAGCGCCGGTGATCGGGAAGATTATTCGTCTCGATCCGGCATTCGATGCGCTGATTGCGAAGGACGCGCGGATCGAAAAAATCGCGACAGGCTTCACGTTTACCGAAGGGCCGCTGTGGAGGCCGCAGAATGTGCTTTGGTTGAGCGATTTACAGGGAAAGGTGGTGCGATCGGTTTCGCCGGCGGGCGATGTGAA
>CAZPZE010000904.1:0-11703 GCA_964590625.1 uncultured Solibacteraceae bacterium | reverse complement strand
GGTTCCCGGTGAATGGGTGGAAGCTCCGTGGATCGGAGCTGTCTGGACGCCGCCTTACTGGGCTTTCGATAACGGCTATTACTTATTCCACGCCGGCTACTGGGGTCCGCATGTCGGATTCTATGGCGGCATCGATTACGGTTTCGGTTATCCGGGCCGCGGATATTATGGCGCCTACTGGAACGGCGGCCATCTTTATTACAACCGCACGGTGACGCACGTGAACACAAATGTGATTCACAACATCTATCGCCGCGATGTGCCGCGGTACCAGTCGAGCCGCACCAGTTACAACGGCGGACACGGTGGAATCAATTTCCGTCCGATTCCGCAGGAACGCGTGGTGACGCACGAACGCCGCGCGCCGGCTCAGGCGGCGCAGATGCAGGTTGCGCAGCAGGCCCGCGAGCAGCATAACCGCACAAACTTCGTCGCGCCCGCGCAGCAGCCGAATCGCATGCAGAACAACATGCAGAACCGGTTCAACGGCCGCCCCGCGCCGCAGGTTCTGCAGCCCACGCCGCAGGAACCGCGGCAACGCCAGTTCGAGCGCCCGGCTCCGCAGACGCACGATTTCCATCCGGCTCCGCATCCCGCGCCGGTAGCGCCTGCGCAGCCGCAGCGGCGGCCGGATCTCCAGAATCATCTGGAACTCCAGCGCCAACGTCCGGCACCACAACCGCAGCAGGCTCCAATCCAGCGTCAGGCGCCTCAACGGCGGCCTGATCTCCAGAATCATCTGGAACTGCAGCGGCAGCGTCCCGCGCCGCAGGGGGCTCCGCATGTGAATGCGCCGCAACCGCAACCCCAGGCCCATCCCGCGCCCGCCGCGCGCGGCAACGGCAATGCCGGTGAGCGCCGTAACGGCGGTGAACACGGCCGCGGCCGCGAGCAGCGCTAAGCCGAAAATGGCGCGCGATGTACCCTTTGAAAGATGGGAGACGCCGCGCGCCGTTTCTTTAAGACAACTGGATTTGTCCTTGCAGGCTTCGCCGCCACCCTTATTCCTCTTCACATCCTGCTTCGTTACGAACTGAAGGACGAGTCGGAAGATGTCAAGCATACCGGCTGGCCCATCCAGCTTCTCCAGATCATCTTCTCGAGATACATCATCCAGTGGCTCGATGTCGAGGGACTCGAAAACCTGCCAGACAGTGCCTATCTCGTGGCGGCAAATCACGGGTACAAATCCGGAGTCGACGGATTCATCCTCGGCCATCTGCTTGCGACGCGCGCGCGTCGCGTGCCGCGAATCCTGATGACCGCTGAACATCGCAACTGGATGGTTACGCTCGAGCGGTGGGTGCTTCACCATTACGGCATCGCTCTGCTCGTGCCCGATTCGGAGAGCCCTGTCCGCAGGCGCGCCGGACTCTCCGACGTCATCGCGAATTACCTTCGCGAATCGAGTCGCCACGCCATTCTCATCTTTCCCGCGGGCCGCGCCGTCGCCGATCCTTTGCTGCAACTGAAGAACTGGAGCACGGGCGTCGTCACTGCCGCGGAGAAGAGTGGATGCCCGATCATTCCCGTCGCGGTCGGTGGGCTGCGTCTCGACTGGAGTCCGGAGACGGTAATCTTTACTGCGCTCGAAGCGCACGGGGCGGAGCCGCCTTTCCGCTTCTACGTGCGAATCGGAAAGCCGATACAACCCACCGGCGACGCGCACGCCGATCTCGAAAAGCTGAACAACGCAGTCGCGGAACTGATGCAGCAGATCCCGGGTTTGCGGCCATCGCCCGGGGAATCCGATCCGGATTTCGGCAAGATCACTCTGCGCGATGGACGCACACTGGCGTATATGGATCGCGGGCCGCGCGACGGCACACCGGTCCTCTACTTCCACGGATTCCAGGGATCGCGCCTCGAGCGCGTGCCGGGCCTCGACGACATCCTCGAGAAGCTGAACGTGCGCCTGATCTCGCCGGACCGGCCCGGCATCGGACTTTCCACGCCATCGCACGCCCGCACGATTGTGGGTTGGGCGAGCGACGTGCGGCAGTTGACCGAGCAGGTTCTCGGTCCGAACCAGCCGTTCTCGATTCTCGGTTTCTCGGCCGGCGCGACGTACGCGCTCGCGTGCGGAAAGCTGCCCGGGCTGCGGGCGATGTCGCTTGTCGGGGGTATGGGGCTGCCGCATCTGATTTCAAGCTGGCGCCGCTATTCGGAAGAAGCATGGAAGGTGCTGCTCTCCGCCAAGCTCGCTTCGTTCCGCGCCGCGACCTTCCTCATGATCGAGAAGAAGCAGTACGAGCGGATGATGACGAGTTGGCCCGACTATCTCGATGACATCCGGAAGGACCTGTCTTACGAGGACCGGCAGTTACTCTCGAAGCCGGAGGTCGAGGAGTTGTTCCGCGAAAACCGGCGCGAAGGTTATTCGCAATGCCCCGGCTGTCTGCTGCAGGAGGTGCAGGCGCTTTACTCTGATCCGCAGATCGATCTCACGCACCTTGCAGCCTGCGCGGTTCTGATGTATCACGGTACTGAGGACAAAGTGGTTCCGATCGCCGTGGCGCGCGATCTGCGTGCGCGAATTCCTTCGAGCACTCTAACGGAATTGCCGGGGCGCGGCCATTACTTCCTCTACGACATGGCGCAGATGGAAAGAGTGCTGGCCGATCTCGTGGAGGCGCATCGCAAGTGTGCCTGAAGAAGCTGGTTGCGGGCTGGCTGGTGCTGACAACAGCGCTGATGCCATGCTTCGCGCAAACAGCCCTGAATGACTGGCAGGCAGTGCGGAGTCTCGCCGCCGGTGACGGCATCGCGGTGGAGACAACGACCGGCGCGAAGTTTCACGGCACATTTATAGCGGCTAGACAGGATTCGGTGGTTCTCGATTCCGATGAGCGCGGCGGTGGAGCACCGGGCCGTCGCGTTCGGCAGCGGACCATTGCACAGGCCGACGTGAAAGAGATCCGTCACTACAACCGCGGCGCATCGATCCTCGCCGGTGCGGGCATTGGCGGCGCGGTGGGCGCGGGCATCGGCGCCGGGATCGATCTTTCGGCGAAGTCCGACGAAGACAAGGGTCTCGCGACCGCCGTCTTCACGGTGCTCGGCGCTCTCCTCGGAGCGTTAATCGGACGACACGCCGTGATCATTCACGGCGGCGTCATCTATCGGGCCTGATGCTTATTTCTTCGGCGGACTGATCAGGTTGGCGAGCAGCTGATACGCGCCATCGGTTCCCGCGGGCAGTTGACGCCAGAGTCCGAGCCCGAGATAGAACCAGCGGCCCTTGCCGTACTTCGCTTCGACAAGCGAGCCGAGCTTCTCGCCGGGGTTGTCCTTGAACGGATCGGTCATCGCAACGAGGTCGACATACTTCGGGTCTTTCTCGCCGAGGAAGTAGAGGCCGCGCTCCTGCGTCCAGTTGGCCCACGTTGCAGGGCCAACCTTGTTCGGGAAGTTGAACACTTGATCGTTTGGAACGAGGAGGTTCACCGGGGCTTTCTCGTCGGTGATGCGATTCGAACTCACGCGGGCGTGCCAGGGTCCGTATTCGGCCTGATTGAATTCCATCTTGTTGTACTGGATGATCGCCGTGCCGCCGCGCTCGACATAATCGAGTAATCGGCGGTTGTAGGCGCGGAGATCATCGCGGCGTTCGTAAGCGCGGACGCCGGTGATGATGACGTCGTATTTCGAAAGATCGCCGAACGCCATCTCTTCCGGCTCGATGAACGAAACTTTCGCGCCGAGCTGCTGGAGCGCGGGCGGAACCTGATCGCCGACACCGACGATGTAGCCGACCTTGACGTTCGGCGTCACCTTAACGTCGACGACTTTGAGGTTCGTCTCGGCGGGCTCGATTACCTGGCGGCGCTCGATGTGCGGATAGTCGATTTCCTTATAGCCCGTGGTGAATTTGGCGTCGCCGGTGGCGGGCGAGGTCACCACCGCACGAAGCGTGTAGGCACCCACCTTCACGCCGGCCGGAGCGGTGACTTCGAAGCGCGCAGTCAGCGCTTCATCTTCATGGGTGAAACTGACGGGAACGCTGGCGGGCGCGGCCTTCCAGCCCTGCGGCAGATCGAGCGCGACGGTGGCTTTCGCCTCGCCTTTCGTGCCGTTGGTGACGGTGACGTGGATCTCGCGCGTGGCGGGTTTCGGCGCCGGTCCGGCGGGCGCCGGGATGACGGCGAGCGTGGGATCGATGCGAACGGAGAAATCGGGGACAACATTCAGCTCCATTCGCTTGTCGCCGAAGTAGATGTCTTTGATGTAGCGGTATTCGATGGGCAGTTCCTTCGTGATATCCATGCCGCCGTAGTTGACGTGGAACGTGACGCGGAACGGCGAAGGCGCGAACGGCAGGCCGAAGCCGACGGATGGATCGAAGATCTGGTCGGCGAGATTATCGGGATGCTTCCAGTAGTTGTCGGTGAAGTAGGGCGTCGTCGGCTTCGCGTTGTTCGGGACGTGGGCATCCGAGGTGCAGGCGTAAGGCGTATCCTTCTTCGTCGTTTCGGGCTTGCACGCGGCCGGTGAATCGAAGCCGGCGATGTCGACGCTGGTCACATCGAGATCGGCCGCGCCGTGGTTCATGGCGACGATCGACAGGCGAATCGGCTGGCCGGGGATGACGAGGCCGTCATTCGCGAGAGCGTCGAAGGTGACGTTGTTGGCGGCGAGTACGGCATCTTCGTAGTCACGCTCCTTGAGCCTGAGGCGGAAGTTGACTTCATACTGCGCGTCGGCGGACATGCCGAGCGAAGGGACTTTCGCGATGAGCGCGCGGATGCCGCGGAGCCCGGCTTCTACGGGAGCGGCGGTCGCGGCATCGCTGCCATCGGCGAAGAGCTTCTGCGCTTCTTTCGCATTGGCGAGGACGGCGTTCAGGTCTGTGGTGATCGCTGCAGCCGCCGTGGGATTGCCGGCATAGGACGCGATCGAAGTCAGGCTGATATCGACGCCGTCATAGAAAGAGGTCTCCCGCTTTCCGATCTGGCCGGGGATAGTGCTGCCGGTCAGGATGTAGCCGCCGCCTCCACCGAATCCGCCGCCGCGTCCGCCTGCGACGCCGGGAATGGGAGGCAGTCCGCCGATGCCCTGGCATTTGTGATAACTGCGCGCGTCGGCACCGATCTCGGCGTACGTGCGGCCGAGGAGTGGATCGTAAGCCTGCGTGTTGACCGGTGTCATCGGAGGTCCGGGAGGTCCGGATGCGCCCTGCGCGCCGCGTCCGCCGCCGCGTCCCGCTGCGACGGGAGCGCCGGAAGCGCCCGCGGCTCCGCGACCGGCGCCACGGCCAGCGCCGCGTCCACCAGCACCACGACCACCGGCCTGTGCTGCGCCTGATGCGCCCGAGGCTCCGCGTCCGCCAAATCCGCCCGCGGGAATCGCGCCGCGTCCGCCGGGCAGGTAGAGCTTTTTCGGCTGCCAGGGACGGAGTCCTTCTTCGCGAATCTGCTCGGGGTATTTCGTGGGATCGCCGGCTTCCTTATAAGCTTCCTGGAAGAGAACGCTGGTCGCTTCGTGCGCACGATCGCCGCCGCTGCCCTGAATGCCCATCGTCACGGTGACATCGGGGCGAAGGGTGCGGAGGAGGCGAACGTAATCGCCGACGATTTCGCTGCGGCCCCACTTGTTGATGACTTCGTTGGGATCGAAGGAGTAGCCGTAGTCGATGGCGCGCGTGAAGTACTGCTCGGCGCCATCGATGCGATGCGCGGAGAGGAGCTCGGAGGTGCGGAGGATGGCAATGTCGCGGAAGAGCTCGGGGCCGATTTCGTTCTGGCCGCCGTCGCCGCGGTTGTTCTGGAGATCGATCACTCGCAGACCCATGCCGTAGCCGAAGTAGGCGAAGAGGGCGTTGGTTTCGTCATCGGGATGCGCGGGCGCCTGCATGAAGGTGCCGGAGACGCTCAGCTTGCGAAGGGCGAGGCCGAGAGCGACGTGGCCATCCTTCGCGAGCGGCGAGAATGCCATGCGGTTCTGGGCGGTCATCATGACGGCGCCGGCGAGGGCCGCGGCCGCAGCGAGAGTGACGCGCACGGTGCGCGGCGAGGGGAGTTTGGTTCGCATGTATTAAGAGATGATACCCCTTTTGTTTTCAGGCCGAGTACCGGATGCGCGATACAATTTGCGGTTATGAAGAGCGCCGTTCTTGCCCTTGTTTTTGCCGCTGCGATGGCCGCGGCTCCGATGGATCAGAAGGGAGTGGAGTTCGCGAAGCCGGACGGGCATGCGCTCCTGCTCGATCTGCATGTGCCGGACGGGCCGGGTCCGTTTCCGGCGGCGATTCTGGTGCACGGCGGCGGGTTCGATGGAGGGAATCGCGCCACGAACATGTCGCCGACGTTCCAGCCGCTGGCGGATGCGGGGTTCGCGTGGTTCAGCATCGATTACCGGATGGGACCGGAGTTTAAGTTCCCGCAGGCGAAGGATGACATCGATACGGCTATCAAATGGGTGAAGGCGAATGCGAAGACCTATAAGGTGGACGTTTCGAAGATAGTGCTGAGCGGCGAATCGGCGGGGGGGTATCTGGTGAATTACGCGGCAACGCATGAGACACCTGCGACGAAGGTGGCGGCCGTTGTCGATATCTATGGGCCGACGGATTACGAGAAGATCGCGCGGCAGCGGGCGACGTATCCGGCGCGATTCAACATGAAGTCGATCAGCGCGCACCAGGCGAAGGGCGGGGGAATCTGGTTCTTCGGCGTGGAAGGCTACGATGAGGCCAGCTACGCGAAGCTGAAGGAGGTTTCGCCGATTCATGCGGTGCACAAGGGAATGCCGCCATTTCTCGAGATTCACGCGACGCGGGACGATCAGGTGCCGTATGAACAATCGACGCTGATGTGCGCGGCGATGCATCGGGTGGGCGCATCGTGTGAGGTGGTGACAGTGGAAGCGGGCGGGCACGGGATGGGCGGATGGAAGGATGCGGACCAGCAGCACTATAAGGCCGATATGGTGGCGTGGCTGAAGAAGACGCTGAAGCTGAAGTAACCCGGGAGTAACGAAGAGTCAGTCAGCGATTCTGTGAATCCTGATGACTAATTATCGAGTTATGATATGGGGAACGCAGAGCGCGACAAAATATGTTTGCGGCCCCTCAGACGGAATGTATAAAGTGCCGGAACAGGCTGAATGCGAAAGACACGACCTGCCATCGGTGCGGCTTCATTGTCGATTCTTATATGTTTGGCCTGCTGGAGGAGCGCTCACTGGACGGGGAGGGGCAGCAGGCGTGGCAATGCGGCTACCGGGACTGCGATCAACAACTAAGAAAGTCGGGTCATTCGGAAATTCGGCCCGATACCTATGCTCCATCCAAAGGCCGAGAGGACGCCTATCGAGCAGGATGGCACCAGGCTGCAGAGCGGTTCGAGGCAAAAGCGGATCGAAAGTTCGGGAGAAAGCGCGGGATTAAAGTGCTTGCAGGCGGCGCTGCGTCGGTGGCGGTTGCAGGACTGGCATTGTACGCGTATTCTTCCGCGCCTTCCGGGGACTCGCTTTCTCTCCCCACCCACTCGCTGCATGCTGTTTTGTCCGGGCGTGTAACCGTCTGGGTTTTGATCATCGGCGGTTTCGGGGTCCTGAATATTGTGATCGGATTGATTATGATTATTACCGGATCGAGCGACGAAGCGCGATAATTCGGCGAGCCTGCTGCAAGCAACAGCCAGGCATGTACGGCGCCGCGGCTACGCTTCTTTTTTGAACCGGTCATTTAGTGAAGATGGTCGCACGTTTCGCTAAAGACCTGCCAGAGTCTTCTTTTCCGGCGTCACGCTCTCCGGAAAATGTGCGTATACTGAGTCCCATGAAGTTCCGCGATTTCATTGCTCCCGCAGTCCTGATTTCTCTTTCGATAGCCGGCACAGGCCTCGAGGCGCAGGTGAAGAAGGCGCCTTATCCGGCCATGGCTTCTCCTGATCAGTATTTGATGCAGGATGAAAAGGCGGAGATTGCGCTGGCGCGGACCGCGGCTCCGCCCTCGATCTCAAGCGCGGCCGACGCGATGGTGCTGGGGCGCACGGGATACCGGACCGCGGCGAAGGGCTCCAATGGTTTCGTCTGCATCGTCGAACGCTCGTGGGGCGCCGCCACCGATCATCCGGAATTCTGGAATCCTAAAGTTCGAGCTCCCATCTGTTTTAATCCGGAGTCCGCCACGAGCTATCTTCCGACGTACCTGATGAAGACCAAACTCGTGTTGGCAGGCAAGTCGAAGCCCGAGATTCTGCATGCAACCGCGCTGGCGCTGGACAAGAAGGAACTGCCGGCGGTCGAGGTGGGCGCCATGTGCTATATGCTTTCGAAGCAGCAGTACCTGAATGACGAGGGCAAGAGCTGGCATCCGCATCTGATGTTCTTCATTCCTCGCGACGCTGCGAAAAGCTGGGGCGCCGATTTGCCCGGTTCGCCGGTTCTCGCGGCGGACGATCCGGAAGAACGGGTTTCGATCATGATGGTGCCGCTTGGCGAATGGTCCGACGGGACTCCGGCGCCGCCGATGACGCACTAATGGTGGGGGATCGCAATTCCAGTCGAAATTAAATGAAGGTGGGGCTGTGCGAGCGTGCAAACAGAACTTTTGCAGCAGCATGTTTGAGACATCTCGACGAAATTAGTGTCCCCAAAGCCTGAGCCCGAAATCACTTCTCACTGACACCCACTCAGAGCTGACAGCGATTCAAGAAACCCGAAATAGATTGATTACGTAGGGTGCACATCGGGTGCCCAAATGTGCGGTAGCATGAATGAACGTCCAAGGAGTGGCCCGAAATGGACCCACATTTCCTCGCCTGCAAGGAAGTATTCCGTGGTTCGCTCGCTCCTCCAATCCGCGATTTCGTCTGCTGCATCGAAGTCTCAGTGCCCGATGCCGAGTCGCTTCGCGCAGCGCCAGCGCGAATCTCCGTCGGTGGCGGCAGGTCAAATGGGAGGCGCTCCGCGCGCCGGTGGCCATTGATGATGGAGAGGTCGTCCGTTTTCGGCCTGCCGCGGGGCGTGCGCGATCGAACCTGCCACGACGGGCGGCGTGCCCGGCTCGACGGAACTCGGCAGGAATTACGAGGCAGCCCTCACGGCAGGTTTCACCGCGCGTCCACACTGGAGGCAGATGATCGTTTACCGGACGCGTGGGCCTGTGCTGAGTCGATCAATAAGTGCCTGAACGATTCGATTGACAGGAGCCTGACCCATGACGCCCAGTCCCAGCCCCGGCCGTAAACCGCTACGCCAATACAAAGACCTGCCGCGCGGCGGCGCGCGTTCCTATTACCGCAAGCTCGTTGCAAACACACCGAAAGGCGCCGCCGCAAAGACAACCTTCGAACGCCTGGCGGCGTTCACGGGACGGATTCAGAACTGGTGGGCATGGGCCGGGCACGTGCTGAAGTACGTGCTTGCCCCTCGCTACTCTCCGATCCCCTCGTATCAGGCCGGAGGCGGGATCACCGATCTCCCTTCTGCCGCGACCATCGCTGTCGCCGGCGATTGGGGTACCGGCACCAGGGAAGCTGGCGACGTTATGACACGCATGACGAATCCCGCACCCGACTACACGATTCACCTGGGTGACGTCTATTACGTCGGGGACGAACCTGAAGTCCGATCGCACTTTCTGCCGGGCGGTATGACAACGTGGTTACCAGGCAGCAAGGGTGCCTTCGCACTGATCGGCAATCACGAAATGTATGGAACCGGAACCGGCGGAATGCTCGGCGAAGCGTTTTACAGAGATATTCTGAGCTACCTGAAACAGCCCGCGAGTTTCTTCTGTCTACGGAACGATAGCTGGATCATCGTCGGACTCGATACCGGGTACTATTCCACCGGCATCGTCAGCGCATTGGGTTTTCTGCGCAGGATTCCGGGTCTGAACAAGACTTCCTGGTTCCAGCCCAGCTGCAGATTACCGGATGAATTGATGACGTGGCTGCAGCCGATTCTGGCCGATGCCGGCATGCGCGGGGTGATTCTGATGTCGCATCATCAGGCCTTCTCTTCGTTCGAAGACTGGTATCCCCAGCCGTCAAAGCAACTCCTCCCGCTGATCGGAAACCGCCCGGTGATCTGGTTCTGGGGCCACGAACATCGAATGGCTCTCTATGACCCCTACAAGGTCGGAGGGACGATGCCGGTCTATGGCCGCTGCATCGGTCACGGCGGCATGCCCGTCGAGTTAAGCACGAAGCTGGACCAGTCCAGTTGCCGCTGCATCGCGTACGACAACCGAACCTACCTCGAAGACATTTCGGCCGGTTACAACGGCTATGCCACCATGACGTTCGATGGGGCTCGTCTGGCGGTGCAATACGTGGATTCCCAGGGTACCACGCTTCTGACCGAGAAGTGGAGTGTCGATACCGCCACCGGAGCCCTGCAGGGGCCTGATCTGACGCGGGTCGCACCGGATCAGGACTTCATTTTCCCGGTGCCGGCATCAGCATAGGGAGGGGGGACTCCGGAGGGAAGCTATCGTCAATCGAGCCATCGACCCCATTCAGCCGCGTTCGGAGAGCAGCCTGGGCATGATTGGCGGATCGCCGCGAGGAGACGACGAGGCCCAGCGGTTATTTTCTGTAACGTAAGAGTGCGGTGTCGGTTGTGGTTTGAGTGAAGAGACTCATCAACGCCGGAATGGCAATAGTGATTGCCGGCCTCGCGTTTGGCCAGTCCACGGACAGCGCGCCCAAATTTGAAGCGGCGGATATTCTCCCGACGCCGCCTGCTGTTGCCGGCACCAACAATCAGAGCATGCACGGCGGCCTGTATCGCAGCGGGCGTTTCGAAGTTCGCTCCGCAACCATGCTGGATCTCGTCCGCTCAGCGTATAACGTGGACGCCGACTACGTGACGGGCGGCCCAGCGTGGATGGATAAAGACCGGTTCGACATTCTGGCGAAAGCGCCGGGCGATTCTACCCCGGAAAAGATGCGCGCGATGTTGCGGAATCTCCTTGCGGAGCGCTTTGGCCTTGTCGTACACAACGGCACGAAACCGTTCGCTGCTTACGCGATCACGCAGGGAAAAAAAGTGCTGATGAAGCAATCCGCCGGCGGTTCGGATACTCCTGGTTGCAAACCGATTCCTCCCCCTGAGCCGCCGCAAGGCGGGCCCATGGCGGAGATCTCGATGAATGGCGTCGCGATCCGCGCAGCACCGGGTGCGCTGATCACCTATCTGTGCCATAACGTCAGCATGGCGGAACTGCCGGATCAGTTGCGGAACATGATCTTCGTAACAAGAGCGTTGAGCGGTGCTCCTGTTGTGGATCAGACGGGATTGAAGGGCAGGTGGGATTTCAATATCAAATACTCGCTGAATACAGTTCCGCCGCGGGTTGAGACCGACGCTTCGCCGGAGGTCATTACCATATTTGCGGCACTCGAAAAGCAGCCTGGTCTCAAACTGGCAATGACCAAAATCCCGATGCCTGTCATCGTGGTCGACAACGTCAATGAGAAGCCGACCGACAATCCATCCGGGCTAACCGCGAACATGCTCGCGCCGCCGCGCCTGGAATTCGAAGTGGCGGAGATTAAGCCGAGCGATCCGAATCCACCGCAGAGCTCGTCCGGCGGTGATTGTTTTTACGGCTCTGCGCAGGAATCTGACAGAGATGAAGCAGGGGTGAATTTGAAGGCGGGGTAGATTCCGGTAAACTCAGCGGTTTGCGAGACAGTGAACTGACGAAGTTGCTGGGATGGCCGGGATACCGGGTATACCGGCACGAGA
>CAZPZE010000903.1:0-4702 GCA_964590625.1 uncultured Solibacteraceae bacterium | reverse complement strand
CGCGGACGGCCTGGATCTCGCCAAAAGTCTTGGTCAGATGTTCGACGCGGATCATTAGGCAATACTAAACTGAACCGTTCAGTATTGTCAATAGAAAGGCTGGACCGTTCGGAGAGATCTATGCAGAGTCAGTCTCAGGATGGATGCGTATGTGATGTATTTTCTTCGGTCTGCGCGAATGTTTTGGTTTTTTCCGCCGGAACTCGTACAGGGAGGAACTTCGTTAAGCCTGGATTGAGCGGGTAGAGCAGCGCGCAATTCGCTGCAGGTGGGGCATGGGGGCTTTCTCCCGGATCATTCCTTCTTCTTCCCGGCTGCCATCTTCCGTTCCACGGCCGCCATCAGGCGTTCATGCACATCATCCGGAATCGTGCAGCTCTGCATACCCTTATAAACCTGGATGGTCTTCTTCGTCGTATCGCAGATGACCCAGCAGTTCGGGCATTCGGTGATATGACGCTGGAGCTTCTCCCGAAGCTCCAGGCTCGTCTTCTCATCCAGGTAGTCGGAAAGCTCCGACAGGAATTCCTTACATGTAAGCAAAGGCGTCGTCTCCTTTGCGCTTGAAGAAGCGGTTGAGCTTATCGCGCAGTTGCAGCCTCGCCCGGAGCAGCCGGCTTTTTACCGCCGGAACCGTCAGGTCCAGCGCCTCGGCCGTCTCTTCGGTCGAAAGCCCGTCGACATCCCGCAGGGTGAACACCGTGCGGTAAATCGGCGTCAGACCATCGATGGCGTCACTGAGGATCTGGCTCATTTCCTCGCGCGAGAAGCGTTCCTCAGGATCGGGGTCCCAGGCCGCCACTTCCCGAACCACCATGTCTTCGCCGGTGTCGATCTGCTCGTCGAGCGAAACCGTGCGGTCGCTCTTGCGCTTGCGCAGCTTCATCAGCGCCTGATTTACGGCTATGCGTACGATCCACGTATAAAATTTCGAGTTCCCCTGGAATTGATCCAGGTGCTCGAACGCCTTGAAAAACGCCTCCTGAAGCACATCTTCGGCGTCTTCCCGGTTCTGGGTAATGTTCATCGCCAGACGAAAAATCTTGCCTTCGTAGCGGTTGATCAGTGCGGAAAAAGCGGCGCTGTCGCCAGCTTTGGCGCGCGCCACCAAATCCAGTTCATCGCTGGGGACCTCCACAGGCGCTGCTGGAATTGTTTCGATTGCCATGTTGAGCAATGCTCCATTCTCCCACGCCTGCGGGGAAGCCGTGTTTGAAGGGGGCCCCTCCGCATGCGAGTTTGAAAAATATCCGGGTTGCCAACCCGACCCGGATGGGGTTGCTGCAAGGATCATTCCCGTGTTGGATGCCCGGCCCTCCCTCCGGGATTCAATCTCCGTCTATTTGACGGCCGGCGCGGGCTTCCAGGCCTTTAAAACCCGCAGGATATAGTCGTGCGTCTCCGCGTAAGGAGGCACACCGTGGTACTTCTCAACGGCCGCAGGACCGGCATTGTAGGCCGCCAGCGCCAGAACCACCTGGTTCGGATCGTTCTCGTACCTGGCGAGGAGGTCCCGAAGATAACGCGTCCCGGCATCCGCGTTCTCCTGCGGCTTCGTCGGATCGGCGCCCATATCCCGCGCGGTGTCCGACATCAACTGCATGAGCCCGATCGCACCTTTCGGCGAAACCGCGGCCGGATTCAGGCCGGATTCGGCCTTCATCACGCCAGCCACAAACTCTGCAGGAAGCGCGTATTTCTCGGCCGCACTCCGGGCAAGAGCAGCAGGTGATGGATCGGCCGGCTGAGGCTTGAGCGGTGCCGCCACTGGGGCCGGAGCCGCCGCCGGCTGCGCGCCCGGCGCAGGCGCAGGGTCATCGATCGCATCCACACGCACCACCTGGCTTGCCGGAAACTCGGTCACTCCGCCGTCAGAAAACACCCGAATCGTCTCGCCTGCAATCTCGTGCCGGTCGGCTTGCAGCTCAAATCCCGTTTTGAGAACGATGCTCTCACGCGCCGCAAGCGGCAGGGCGAGAATCACGAGACCGATAAGATAAGAAAACCTGGTCATGCCCCAAACCTGTCTGACGCACCTCGAGTGCAGCCTGTGCAACAAAAAATTCGAGTCCGGCCGCCCGTGGAACCTCTGCGAGTGCGGCGGACCACTGCTCGTCCGCTACGATCTCGCCCGTCTGAAAACCGAATGGCGGAAGGAATCGCTCGCCTCCGCCGTCCATTCCATGTGGCGGTACGCGCCCGCCCTTCCGGTACAGACAGAAACCTCCATTATCTCATTGGGCGAAGGCATGACGCCGCTCCTGCAACTGCGGCGCACCGGCGGCTTCTGGCTCAAGGACGAAGGCCTCAATCCCACCGGTTCCTTCAAAGCCCGCGGACTCTCCTGCGCCGTCTCCATGTGCGTCGAGCTCGGCATCAAAGCCATCGCGATCCCCTCCGCCGGGAATGCCGCCAGCGCCCTCGCCGCCTACACCGCCGCGGCCGGCATCGAAGCCCACATCTACATGCCGTCCGACGTCCCGCAGGCGAATTTCATCGAATGCAAAGCGTACGGCGCGAAAGTCACGCTCGTCCACGGCCTCATCAGCGATTGCGGCCGCATCGTCGCCGAAAAATGCAAATCCGAAGGCTGGTTCGATATCAGCACGCTGAAAGAGCCCTATCGCATCGAAGGCAAGAAAACGATGGGCTACGAATTGGCGGAGCAGATGAACTGGTCGCTCCCTGATGCGATTCTCTATCCGGCCGGCGGCGGCGTCGGCATGATCGGCATGTGGAAAGCCTTCGCCGAAATGGAAGCGCTCGGCTGGATCGGCCCGAAGCGTCCGAAGATGATCGCGGTCCAGGCGGAAGGCTGCCAGCCCATCGTTCGCGCCTTCGAACAAGGCGCCGAAGCAAGCCAGTTCTGGGAAGGCGCCTCCACCGTCGCCGCCGGATTGCGCGTGCCGAAGCCATTGGGCGACCGCCTCACGCTCGCCGCGGTTCGCGAAAGCGGCGGCTGTGCGATCGCCGTCTCCGATCGCGAATTGATGGACGCCGGCATTCGCCTCGCATCGAACGAAGGAATTTTCGCGGCGCCGGAAGGCGCGGCGTGCGTCGCCGCGGCCGAGCGCCTGGCGCGTGACGGCTTCCTGAAACCGGAAGAGCGCGTTGTCATCTACAACACCGGGTCCGGCCTGAAATATCTCGAAGCGTATTCCGTGCGTTTCCCGCGCACTGCCGCCGCCGAAACCGACAAACTTGGCGGCTTGATCACGCCGCGCTGAGCATTTCTGCCTTCGAGGTCGTATCATGAGGTTGAGTGCCGCGGAATCTCATCGCGCCTCGGCGTCATCCAAACGAATTGAAAGGTTAAGAATGAATAATTCCGTACTTGTCCCCATGGTTGTTGAGCAGACGTCGAGAGGCGAGCGCGCATACGACATCTATTCGCGCCTGCTGAAGGAAAACATCATCTTCCTCGGCACGCCGGTGGACGACAATGTCGCCAACCTGATCATCGCCCAGCTGCTGTTCCTCGAAGCGGAAGACCCGGAGCGCGACATCTCGATTTACATTAATTCGCCCGGCGGTTCCATCACGGCTGGCTTGGCGATTCTCGATACGATGGCGTTCGTCCGCCCCAACATCGTGACGATCTGCGTGGGACAGGCGGCGTCCATGGCGGCCGTGCTGCTCGCCGCGGGCACCAAGGGCAAGCGCTTCAGCCTGCCGAACTCCCGCATCATGATCCACCAGCCTTCCATGCAGGGCCTGGCCGGACAGGCGGCCGATATCGACATCTATGCCAAGGAAATCCTGCGCATGCGCGAAATTCTGAACAGGATTCTGGCGGATGCGAGCGGCCAGCCGCTCGAGCGGATTGCGCGCGACGTCGATCGCGACTACATCATGAGTTCGGATCAGGCCGTGGAATACGGCATCATCGACCGCGTGATCTCGAGCCGCGAGCTGGCTCCCGGACCGGTCTCGAAGCCGGCTTAATCCAAATTCAGTTGCAGAATCACTCGGGCGCGGCGGACTACTTGTCCTTCGCGCCCGAAAAGTTTCCGCTCACTCCCGCCACCGCAATGTCGCCCTTCATCGCCGTGTGGGAGGAGTCCAGCGTGCCCGTGTAGGTCAGTTCGTAGCTCTGGGCAGTGTTCTGGAAAGTGACGGTCTCGCCCGAGACGCTGCCGGTGGTGGGAGACGAATTGGCGCCATCGTACATGCAGGAGCCGGAGAGCTTCGCCTGCTCCTCCTTCAACGCGCATTTCATGTTGACGGGGTTGCCGACCACGTCGCCCGTGAAAGTCCAGTTGCCCGAGATTCCCGATGCCGATGCTGTCGTCGCAGCTACGGCCGTGTCCGACTTCTTCGCGGTGAACTCACCGGTGTACTGTTCGGCGACGATCGCACCCTTCATCCCGGCGCCTGCGGCGTCGAGCGTCGCGTTCCATGTCACGTGATAAACGCGCTCTCGCGTGGCGTCGTTTTGCAGAACGACCTTATCGCCGGTAACCTCACCGGTTGTGTCGCTCTCCCCCAGCCCGTCATAAACGCAGTGGCCGGACACTTTCGCTCCGTCCTGCTTAAGATTGCACTTCATATTGACGACGACGCCCTCGACGCCGCCCTGAAAATCCCACGTACCCGAAATATCCGCAGCCATGGCAGGAAGCGCGAAGGCGAGAACTGTAACAGCCAGTCCGATTGATTTCAGCATTGCTCGATTATACGTCCGAAAACCCGACGTAGGGCC
>CAZPZE010000902.1:0-5554 GCA_964590625.1 uncultured Solibacteraceae bacterium | reverse complement strand
GTCACCGTTCTCGACAAGCTCAACGTTCCGGCGAAAGAGAAGAATGATTTACTCGCCGTCCTCGGACCGCTCAAGTCATCGATAGTTCAGAAGTAGCCGGCGAAGGAAGCTGGCTGTTTTCACTCGGATGCCGCGCCTCTTCGGTTCTCTGGAAATCTCTTCGACAGTTTCCGGTCTTACGGGACGAAGAGCCACAGCCTGAAGAGGCGCGCCAACCCACCAGATTCCCCTTTCCGTGGAAAGGGAACCTACTGATTCAACTGGAACAGATATAGGCCGCTTCCGGCGGAGGCCAGGACCACCTGCCTGCCATCCAGCATGAACGTCTCCGGCGGAGCCGAGAGCCCGCCGATCTGCGTATGCCACACCGGCGCGCCGGTTTTCGCGTTCCATGCCGCGAAGTTCACGCCGTCATTGGTGAACAGCAGTCCTCCCGCCGTCGAGAGCAGCCCCACATTCCCGCTGCTGAGCTGATGCCGCCAGACGACCTTTCCCGTCGTGTAGTCGATGGCATCGATGAACGTCCCGTAGTTGATCCCCGCGGCGCTGCCTTCGCCGCCAAGGCCCATCGATCCGCGCGGGTCGGGCTCCAGCAGGTAATCAATGCGCAGCGAATTCGTCTCGTGAACGTAGAACAATCCGGTGTCCGGCGAGAACGTCGGCGGCTGGTGATTGAGCACGTCATCATTCACCACCGATCCCGCGACGCTCGCGTCCTTATGCGGATTGCGCTGCACCTGACCCCGCGCATCCAGATGGAGTTTGGCATCGGTGGCAATGTCGCTCGCGTAGTTATTCACGAGGCCGAGCTTGCTCGTGATGAGATGCTCTCCCGTCACGCGATCCAGAACATAAAAGTAGCCGTTGCGCGTGGCCATCATCACGAGCTTGCGCGTACGGCCGTTGAACGGCAGATCGGCGATGATCGGCGTCTGCGTCGAATCCCAGTCGTGCGTGTCGTGCGGGGACGTCTGGAAATACCACGCCATTTTGCCTGTATCCACGTTGAGCGCGATCAGGCAGGAAGTGAAGAGATTATCGCCGTCGCCGCGCCCTGTCGTGTAAGACGGAGTCGGATTGCCCGTGCCGTAAAGATAGAGATTCGTCTCGGGATCGTAGGAGCCCGGAATCCAGCTCGTGCCCGCGCCATGACGCGCCGCGTCGAGATCCTTCCAGGTTTCGATCCCCGGATCGCCGGGATTCTGCGGAGTGTTGTAGTGCGTCCACTGGATGTTGCCCGTTTCGGGATCGAGCGACTGCAGCCACGCAGGCGAATCCATATCGTTGCCCGGGCCCACCAGAATATGGTTGCCGATGACGAGCGGAACGTTCGAAGAGAAGTACTGCTGGTCGAACGGCGCAATCTCTTTCTTCCAGACCTCTTTGCCCGTTTTGGCGTCGAGACACACAACGTAATCGTCATGGAACGTGAAGTAGATGTAGTTGTGCCACATGCTGGGACCGCGCGTGCCGGTTGAAGTGCCGCCGCGGAACTTCCAGTAGTAATGCCAGAGAACGCTGCCATCGCGCGCATCAATGGAATAGACGTCATCGCGCGTCGCGGCGTAAATCGTGTTGTCGACGAACAGCATCCCGCCGCCGAACCGCGCCGGTCCGCAGGTATTCGAGTCGCCATTGCCAAGACCGCCGACGATCAGTCCGGCAACACCGCGCCCTCCGCCACCGCCGCGTCCGCCTGCGCGGGCAGGTCCGGTTCCATCCGGACCGCAGCCCGTCGTGATCGACGTGTTCGCCCACTTCAGGCTCAGGCCCTTGATCGTATCGAGGTTGATGGCTTTCAGCGAACTGTAGCGTTTGCCCGTCATATCGCCGGAAAAGCTGGTCCACTGATCGGCGAGGGGCTTCAGAATGTCGGAAGGATCGAGGCCGGCCGACTGAGCGTGCAGAAACACCGGCGCCAGAAGCGAAAAGATGATTGTTATTTTCTTCATGGTTTTGTTCGCTCCTATTTCAGCGTCCAGAGATAGGCGGTGATGTCGTGCAGGTTCTTGTTATCCGGATCGTCAATCGCGATCGCGACTTTCTTGTGCGCTTCCTGCGGGTCCTTCATCTCCACCTTCGGCGCCGGAGTGACGTCGAGCGGGATCGACTTGCGCGTGCCGTCCGCCTGCAACAGGATGACGATGTAGTCGTCCTTGCGTATCGATCTGCCTTCGAACTTCGTGCCGTCCGGCATGGTCACGATTGCCTGCATGCCGCCGCGTCCGCCGCCGCGCCCGGCGACAGGGAGCACGCCGTCAAACCAGCCGTTCTGCAGCGCTTTCGCATCCGCGTACTTCGAGGCGATACCTTTCAGATCGCCGGTCACCGAATGGCAGCTCGCGCAGGCTTTCGCGAAATAAGCTTCGCCGGCTTTCGCGTCACCCACGAGGACGTTCAGTTCGATCCCCATCGGATTGCGTCCGGGTGGGCTCCCCTGCGGGCCCATCGTTGCCTCGACGCTGTGCAGGTACTCGGAGATCGCCGTATTGTCGGTCTCCACCAGATTGATTTTCGGATTGTGCTTTGCGACGTTCGCGGCGATGAGCTCGCCCTGCTTATCGCTCAGAACAGTGCCCGAACGCAGCAGGTTGTTGCCTTTGCCTGCGACGCCGCGCATATCGGCCGCGTGGCAGGATGCGCAGGTGGAATTATACAGAGCCTTGCCGCGAATCAGAACATCCTGCGATGCCAGCGGCCGCGTGTATTGCGTGAACCCCTGGGCGCGAACGCCTTTGCCGGGAGCGATGGGCACCGGATCGGGTACCGGTATCGGGGTACCTTGCGAGTAAGCCGGAACGGTGATGAGCGCACCGGCGAATAAACCTGCAATCAGATAATGTTTTCGATTCATGATGTACCCCTCACTGAAGTGCGCCGCTGACCGAATCAACGCGACGCGGCCTATTGGGACATTCTATACAAGCGAATCAGCCCTGTGCGAAACGGAATAGCTGTGAGAGAATCCTGCGCACGCTCGCAGCGATGTTAGCCCGCATTTCTCACGCTGAATAGGCAAAAGGCCGTCAACTGTGGCATAACTGAGTTTCCACACAACAGTTAGCGCCAAAAGGAGAACGGCCTTCGCTATGACAGAGTGTACCCAATCGACGTTCGGATTCAAAGCAGCGGGAAGCCGGGAGGTGGTGGCGCGTTTCGATGGTGGAACGATCAGTTCCGATGGCGGTGCGTTCCTGCTGCGGGAGACCGACCAGCGGCTGAATCTGCTGGCGCGTCTTTCCGGGTGTTTTCTGGATGGCAGGAATCCGTCGTGGGTGGAGCATTCGATTGCAGAGATGCTCTCGCAGAGGGTCTACGGGCTTGCCCTCGGCTACGAAGATCTGAACGATCACGAGCAACTGCGCAGGGACCGGGTATTCGGCATTCTCTCCGGCAAGCGGGATCTCGCCGAGCCGCTGGCCGGCAAGAGTACGCTGAATCGGCTGGAACTGGGCACTGACGTAAAAGACCGGTACAAGAAAATCACGTTCCGCGAGGAGGCGGTGGACGAACTGCTGGTCAGCGTGTTCCTGGAGTCGCATGAGGAGGCGCCCGCCGAGATCGTGCTCGATCTGGACACCACCGACCTGCCGCTGCACGGTAAACAGGAAGGGCGGTTCTTCCACGGCTATTACGACCACTATTGCTATCTGCCGCTGTACGTGTTCTGCGGCGATCACGTTCTGTGCGTGCGGCTGAGAGAGGCCAATCACGATGCGGCCTTCGGCTGCCTGTCTGAGATCGAACGCATCGTCAGGCAGATACGGGAGGCATGGCCGGAAGTAAGGATCATTCTGCGGGGTGATTCCGGATTCTGCCGCAACCAGGTGATGAGCTGGTGCGAGAGCCACGATGTGGACTATGTGTTCGGCATGGCGCGCAATCAGAGACTGCGCAGGATCATCGGAAAGCAGATGCGCGAAGCCACCCTGCGCTGGCAGCAGACCGGCAAACCGGCGCGCGTATTTACGGAGTTCCGGCACAGCACCAGCAAGACCAACCGGAGCGGCTGGGACCGGGAGCGTCGCGTGGCGGCGAAGGCGGAACACATCGACGGCAAGGAGAACCCGCGCTTCGTCGTGACTTCGCTGAGCGGGGAAAGATGGACGGCGCAGGCGCTCTATGAGGAACTTTATTGCGGGCGGGGCGATATGGAGAACCGGATCAAGGAGCAGTTCAGTCTGTTCGCCGACCGGGTCAGCGCCGAAACGATGCGGGCCAATCAGCTGCGTTTGTATCTGTCGGCCGCGGCGTATATCCTGGTCAGCGGCTTACGCCGTATAGGACTGAAGGGGACTGAACTGGAGCAGGCGCAAGTCTCCACCATACGGACGAAGCTGTTGAAAATCGGAGCGCAGATCCGCGTATCGGTGCGCAGGGTGTGGATTTCGATGGCCTCCAGTTATCCATGGCAGGACGTTTATCGGCAGGTCTGGTGGAACCTGCGCTGCTGAAACGCCGACCGCGACAACCGACAACTTCCGTTTGCAACGCGCCGAAGGCCTCGGCCCGGACAAGTGTGCCCGCACTGGCCCGAAATCGCCCTGCAAGCGGCCAGCAATGAGTCGGCGACCCCCGATGGCCCGCCAAACCGACCACGATTTTTTCATCAGGTCTCTCAGACAGGCCCGGGAGCCCTGGATCACCTCGCCTTTGGGCCATTCAGCGCCTCAGCGTGAGAAATGCGGGCTAACCCGTTCTTCGATGTTTCGCGTTTTTCACGCGCCGCGAAAGCATCAGCTTCGCTTTCTGCAGTTCACTTCGGCGCTCGGCGCTGAGGTTTTTACCGCCGCGGTTGATGAAGTATGTCAGCATGCGCAAACCGGAGCCGGGCCCTTTCGGCGAGACCTTCTTCGAAGCGAGCGTGCGCGCGATGGTGGCGGCGCTCTTCGTGAGCAGACCGGGCGGCGGGTGCGTGGAATCCGTGCTGACTTTCCGCACCCATTTCTTTTCGAAGCTGCCATCTCAGCTCCGGTGACGGGCGCGCGTTCCTGCGGCCCTGCGGGCCGCGCTGCTGCGGCTTTCCGAAGTACGATGACGCGCGCTCGAGCGGGCCTGCCGCGAGAGCGAGCTATGCGATGCGGCGCTGTGACCTTCCTGCTTCAGCGCGCGGCTGGTGGCGCGCGATCGCGCCGCGGACGTTTTTCCGCTCCCGGTTTCAGCTTTCTTCGTGTCGCGCCGAGCCTGCGCCTTCGTCTTCTCAGAGCCCTCTTTCGGCTGCGGCAGTTTCACTCCCGCGCGCCGGGCTTTGGAAAGTCCGATCGCGATCGCCTGTTTCGTGTTCCGTGCGCCGTGCTTTCCCTCCCGAACGTGTTCCATCTCTTCGCGAACGAACTCGCCCGCCTGCGTGGAAGGCGACTTTCCTTCGCGTGCGTCTTTGCGTGCCCGCTTGATAGTCTTCTTTTCCGGCATGCAGACCTCCGCGGATTGTCGAGCAATCACCTTTCCCTTGTTATGGATCTGCGTTGACAAGTGTGGTTGGTCCGTTAATTGCTTCCTGATGTTGCATTGAGGGCACCTCTTGCTACATACAGAATCCAGCTTCAGCCGGCGT
>CAZPZE010000901.1:0-5192 GCA_964590625.1 uncultured Solibacteraceae bacterium | reverse complement strand
AAGCGCCCGCTCCGCCATCGGCTTCAGGCTCGCCTGATTTCCCGCCGTCAGATCCAGCGCATCGATCTGCTGATCGATGATCGGCAGAATCTGCTCCATCCACTTGCCGGCGTTGAACAGCCCGTACCGCGCATGGCTGATCTCGGCGAGAATCGTCCGCAGATCCCGCCGCACCGCCAGGTCACGCCAAACCCGCCACGTAAAGAAGACCGTCGGCACAAGCAGCGCCAGCGCCGCCAGGAGCCGCCAATCAAACCGCCCCGCCGCAGGGGATTGCTCCATGAGAAGTAGACCCGATTATAACGCAACTTCAACAAAATACAGGCTCGTCCGACACATATCTTCACCGGCCCGGTTTTTTCTTTGCGCCCGCGTTCGCTCCCGCACAACCGTCATAAATCGAGGCAACAATTAATGATCCTGGCAAATCAAAGAAAACAAAGGAAAGCCCCTGCCATCCATGACGATCTATCCACCCACACCACAACATCTTGTGCATATCCTGTGAGTATGACAACATGCTGTATATCTGCTACTTTACTTTTGCCTCGAACACGGTTAGTATGGTGACGCTCCCCCGAGCGTCCAACATGAGAGGGCATCGTCCATGCTGAAGCTGAAAAAGGTCGAACTTCAGGGCTTTAAATCCTTCTGCGACCGCACCGAGCTGAAGTTCAACGGGGGTGGTATCGCCGCGGTTGTCGGCCCAAACGGGTGCGGCAAGTCGAATCTGAGCGACGCCATCAGCTGGGTTCTCGGCGAGCAGTCCGCCAAGTCCCTCCGCGGCGCCCGCATGGAGGACGTCATTTTCGCCGGCACCAAGTCCCGAAAACCGCTGGGCATGGCGTCCGTCACCATGGTCCTCGTCGACCCCACGGCCAAACAGCTTCCGCTGATCGATCCCGCCCACCAGCCGAAAACCGAGCAGCCCGTCGAAGTCGCTGAAAACGCTGAAGGCGCTGCAGCCGCCGAAGCAGCGGAAGGCGCTCCGGAAACCACCGCCGAAGCCGCGCCCGAAAGCGCCGCCGAGACACCCGCCGAAACCACGGCCGCGCCCAAGGTCCACGAAATCCAGAACGGCGCCGCCAAACAGGGCGAAATCACCATCACCCGCCGCCTTTTCCGCTCGGGCGAAAGCGAATACCTGATCGACGGCCGCCAGGCTCGCCTGCGCGACATCCAGGACATCTTTATGGGCAGCGGCCTCGGCCCGGAAAGCTACGCCATCATCGAGCAGGGCCGCATCGGCCAGATCCTCTCCTCCCGGCCCTATGACCGCCGCGCCGTCATCGAAGAAGCCGCTGGCATCACGAAGTACAAGTCGCGCCGCCGCCTCGCCGAAGCCAAGCTCGAAAGCGCCCGGCAGAATCTCGCCCGCGTCTTCGACATCCTCGAAGAGGTCACCCGTCAGGTCAACTCCCTGAAACGCCAGGCCGCCAAAGCCAAGCGCTATCAGGAACTCAAGGCCGAGCTCGAATCCCAGCTCCGCACCGTGCTCGCCGGCCGGTTCGTCACCCTCAAGGATGAAGCCGAGCGCGCCGCCACGGCTCTCGAAGCCGCCTCCGCCGAACTGCGCGACGCCACCGCCGAAGCCGCCGATCAGGACGCCGCGCGCCAGAAAGCGCAGGAAGTTTTCTACTCCCTCGAAGCCCAGCTCACCGAATGCCGCCGTCAGCTCGCGGCTATGAACGTGGACGCAGCGAAGACCCGCACGCGCCTCGAATCGCAGGTGCGCGAAGCGGCCAACATCGAGCAGCGCATGACCGGCGCCGAGCAGGAAAGCCTGAACCTCGAAGCGCAGTCCGAGCAGAACGCAGCCGAACGCGCCTCTCTCCAGGTCGTGGTCGAAGAACTCGAAAAGGAAACCCAGACCCTCCGTGCCGGCGTCCTCGAAATGAACCGCCGCCGCGACGAGATTCAGGGCCGTATCCGCCAGTCCGAACAGATCATCGAAGGTTCCCGCAGCCAGATCCTCCGCCTTCTCGGCGAAGCCTCCGGCATTCGCAACCAGGTTGCCCAGGCCGATACTTACCTCAGCGGCATCGAGCGCGAACGCGCCCGCCTGCAGAAGGAAGAGGCAGCCGCCCAGGCCGAAATCGAGCGCCTCGACGCCGTCAAGCTCCAGCTTTCCGAGCACGCCGCGCAGCGCCAGATGGAGATCCAGAGCGTCACCACGGATCGCCGCAGCGCGGAGGAAGAACTCGCCAGCCGCCGCACGTCGTCCGCCGAGCTGCGCAAGCAGATCGACGCCCTTCGCGCCGAAGTCTCCCGCCTCCGCGCCCAGCGTGAATCGCTCGAAAACGTTCTCTCGCACCACACCTATACCACGGAATCCACCCGCCAGCTTCTGACCGCGCTCGAGACCGGCAAAGCCGGCGATTTCCGTCCGCAGGGCGTGCTCGCCGATTTCCTCGAAGTCGATCCCGCCTGGGAACGCGCCGCGGAAGAATTCCTGCATGACGAGCTCGAATACGTCGTCGTGCAGAACTGGGGCGAAGCCGAAAGCGGCATGGGACTTCTGCGCGGCGGCATGGAAGGTCGCGCCACGTTCCTCGTCGAAGGCGAGCCGCGCCAGCCGCAGGCGACCGAAATCGGGCTCCCCTCGCTCGCCGCGCACGTCAACCTCACCAACGGCCTCTCCGGCCAGATGCGCAACCTGCCGCGCCTCGCCCAGTGCTATCTCGCGAATGACCGCGATCAGGCCCGCAGCATGGCGGAAGCGCATCCCGAAGCCTGGTTCCTGCTCGCCGATGGCGAGTCGTATCACGGCCGCATGCTCACCGGTGGACGCAAGAAATCCAGCGGTCCGCTCGTTCTGAAGCGCGAACTGCGCGAATACGCCGATCAGCTCGGCGTGCAGGAAGCCGAGCTGATGTCGCGCACCGCGGCGCTCGAAACTCTCGAAGCCGAGATGGCCGCCCTCCAGACCGAGCTCGAGCGTCTCCGCCAGCTCCAGCAGGCGCGTGAGAAAGAAGCCGTCTCACTCGATCACGATCTTCGCCGCACTTCGGAAGAAATTCACCGCGCCAACTCCCGCGTCTCCGTGGCGCGCCTCGAGCTCGATCGCCTGAAGCGCGAAGAAGAGCGCACCCACGAATCCCGCGCCCGCAACATCGCGCTCGCCGAACAGAAGGAAGCCGAGCGCGCCGAACGTGAGCTCGCTCTCGAATCTCTCCGCGAACAGCTCGAAGCCGCCCAGGCTGATGCCCAGCGCATCAGTGAAGAGCATGCCGCGCAGCGCGCCACTCTCGCGGGCGTCGAAGAACGGCATCGCGGCGAGAAGAGCGCGCTCGCCCGCCTCGTCCAGCAGTTCGAACAGATCTCGAATCGCCGCAAATCGCTCGGCGAAGACGTGCAGCGCTGGGGCGAAAATCGCGCCCGCATCCTGAACGAAAACATCGAGCTCGATCAGAGACTCACCGCGCTCACCGAACAAATCGCCGTCGGCGACCGCACCGTCCTTGAGCTGGCCGAGCAGGAACTGAAGCATCGCGAGATGCTGGCCACGGCCGATGAATCGCTGCGCGTTCTCCGCGCCCGCATCGAAACCGCCCACACCCATCGCGGCGAAATCGAGGTCGAGCTCACCCGCAAACAGTCCGAGCTGCAGTTCCTCGACGAAACCAGCCGCAAAGAACTCGGCGTTGCCGTTGCCGATCTCGAGCCGCCCGCCGACTGCACGCCCGAAGTGCTGCAGGCCACCGAAGAGCTCTATCAGGAAACCCGCAGGAAGATCGAAAACCTCGGCGCAGTCAACCCGAGCGCCTGGGAAGAGCACCAGGAAGCCCAGCTCCGCCAGGACTTCCTCACCGCCCAGCGTCAGGACCTGCTCGATTCCATCCGCGACACCGAAACCGCCATCAGGGAAATCGACGAGATCTCGAAGGCCCGCTTCTCCGAAGCCTTCCGCATCATCAACGACAATTTCCGTCAGTGCTTCCAGACCCTCTTCGGCGGCGGCTCCGGCGAAATGCGCCTCACCGATGAAGAGAACGTCAACGAAAGCGGCATCGATATGATCGCCTCGCCTCCCGGCAAGAAGCTGCAGAACGTCCTGCTGCTTTCGGGCGGCGAAAAAGCGCTCACCGCTCTCGCTCTCCTCATGGCGATCTTCAAATACCAGCCCAGCCCGTTCTGCGTGCTGGACGAAGTCGATGCCCCGCTCGATGAAGCCAACATCGGCCGCCTGATGCGTCTGCTCGTCGAAATGTCAACCGACACGCAGTTCGTCATCATCACGCACTCCAAGAAGACGATGGAATCCGCTCAGGCCATGTACGGCGTCACCATGCAGGAAGCCGGCGTCTCGAAACTGGTCAGCGTGAAGTTCCAGCACCGGAACGCGGAAGGCGCGGCCGCTTAACCACTCGCAGGAGCCGGTAGCCGGCGGGTAACCCCGGCACTTCCACCGGCTCCACAAATGCCCCGCGCTCCAGCGCTTCCACCGAATTGTTGTAAGAGACCGATTCCGGAACCTCGCGATCCGGCGACATCACCACGAACTCCACGTGCTGTGCCGGAATCGTCGCATACAGCTCATCCGGCGTCACCAGCGGGTGCGGTGGCGCGTACCAGGTCTGATAGCCATCTGACTTGAACCCGCGAACCGTCGGCCGATCCGTATTCAGGAAGTACACCGGATTCAGATCCGCCATCAGCACTGCGCCCGGAGGCGTGTTGGCGCGAATCACCGCGAACAGCTTCTGATAATCGGACCACCGCGTCGGCCGCAGCGCCTGCACCGCGCCAAACCACAGCGCAGCCGCGATCAACGCAAACCCCGTCGCCTGCGAGACGAGCGCGAACCGCCCATGCCGCACCACTCGCCACAGCATCCAGAGAAACAGCGGCAGCACCGGCGCGAACGCATAAAGCGGCGGCTCCGGCCGGCAAACCAGCGCGACGCAATAGAGCCCAAAGAACAGATCCGGCACAAACTGCCGCCGCCGGATCAGCACAATCAGCAGCGCCACCGCCGTCAGCAATCCGGGATAGAGATTCGCGTACCCGCTCATCGCCGTGAACGGCGCGGCCGCCAGCCACTCGGCGTTCTTCCACAGCAGCACGCTCCATTCGCTGAGATCGAGCTCCTTGCCCGGCACCCCGCCATGCGCCATCCACCACCCCAGCCACGGCGATGCGAAAAGCATCGCGGGCACCAGAAACATCACCGCCGCCCGCAGCCGCCGGTA